>VGIY01000355.1 GCA_016867695.1 Candidatus Eiseniibacteriota bacterium
CGTACTCGTAGAACGGCATGATCCCGATCCCCCTCACGGCCCCGCGAGGCCCGACCCCGAGCAGCCGCTTCCCGCTCGAGGGACGATGATACGCCGCCGGCAGACTGCGGTTCCAGGGCCTTCGGGCTGCGGTCGCCGAAGGCGCCGGAGCGGCAACCACGCGCCGGAGAGGCAGCCAAGGGCGGCGGAGTAGCACAGCCAGGGGCGCCGGAGCGGCAGCCGGAGGCGCCGGCCTTCCGGCCGCGGCGCCGGGATCCCCGGGGCGGTCGTCCCGCCTGCCCCGGGCGGGGCGGCACGCAGGCGGGGCGGCACGCGGGGGCTGCCACGCGGGGGCCGCACCGGGGCGGGCACTGCGGCGGCAAGCGGTTCCCGCTCCGCCGCCGCTGTGCTACGCTTCCGGGTCTGCAACGGGCGGCCGGCATGGGGCTCGGCGGCGTCAAGGAGGAGCGGCATGGATCTGGCGGAACGCTACGGGAACGTGGGCGTGCTCGGCGCGGCGGGTAAGATGGGCAGCGGCATCGCTCTCCTCCTCGCCCAGGAGCTGGGCCGCCGGAGGCTGACGCCCGAAGGGCGGGGACGGCGCTTCAAGCTGACCCTGATGGACATCGACGACGAGGCGCTCGACGGCCTCAAGCGGTACCTGCGCACGCAGCTCCTGCGCTACGCGGAGAAGAGCACGGGCATGCTCCGGCAGGGCTACGCGGCGCGCGCCGACCTGGTCGAGAACGCCGAGATGATCGACGCCTTCATCGACGAGACGCTCGATCTCGCCCGCTACACGACCGACCTCGGGGCGCTGGCCGGCTGCCACATGGTCTTCGAGGCCATCGCCGAGAACATCGACCTGAAGGTGCGGATCTACCGCACGCTCAGGGAGCAGTGCGGCTCCGAGACCTGGTTCTTCACCAATACCTCCTCCATCCCGATCGGCGTGCTGGACCGGGAGGCGGATCTCGGCGGCCGGCTCGTCGGCTTCCACTTCTACAATCCGCCCGCCGTGCAGCGGCTGCTCGAGATGATCACCTCGCCCAAGACGAGCCCCGATCTCGTCGCCGGCGCGCGGCAGATCACCCAGGACCTGGGCAAGAAGCTCTTTCCGGCGAACGACGTCGCCGGTTTCATCGGCAACGGCCACTTCATGCGCGACGCGCTCCACGGCATCGCCGAAACGGAGAAGCTCGCCGGCGCGCACGGCTTCGCCGGCGCCGTCTACATGGTCAACCGCATCACGCAGGACTGGCTCGTCCGTCCCATGGGGATCTTCCAGCTCATCGACTACGTCGGCATCGACGTCACGCAGTGCATCCTTGCCGTCATGAACCGCTTCATCCCGGACGAGGGGCTGCACAGCGGCCTGATCGACGAGCTGATGAAGCGGGGCGTGCGCGGGGGCCAGAACTCGGACGGCAGCCAGAAGGAGGGCTTCTTCGGCTACGAGCAGGGGCGGATCGCGCGGGTCTACGACCTGGAGCGCGGCGCGTATCGGCCGCTCGAGGCCTCGTGGACGAAGCCGCTGGACGAGGCGCTGGGGGCGCTGCCGGCGGCCCACGCGCCCTGGAAGGTCCTCAGCCGGGACCGGGCCAAGGACGCCAAGCTGGCCGCCTACTTCGCCGAGCTGAAGGGCACGCGCACGCTGGGGGCGGAGCGGGCGCTCGCCTACCTGCAGCGCTCGAAGGCGATCGGGGAGCAACTCGCCCGCAGCGGCGTCGCGCAGTCGACCGCCGACGTCAACGGCGTGCTGATCAATGGCTTCTTCCATCTCTACGGGCCGGTCAACGACTACGTCTAGGCGGCGCCGGGGTCGGGCCCGGCGGTCCGGCGGGGGCGCGACGGGCGCCCGGCGCAGGGATCGCGCGGACCGGCCGGCCGAGGAGGTCGAGACATGACATTGCGCAAGAAGGTCTATGTGGCCGCGGGCAGCTACACCGTTTCGCTGGGCACCGGGCGGCCCGAGTTCAACCCGCGCAAGCCGCGGCCGGGCCTCGAGCACTACATCGCCGAGGCGGGACGCGCCGTGGTGTCCAGGATCCCCGACCCCGCGCTGATCGACGAGTGCGTGGTCGGCAACTTCATGGCCGCGCGCTTCAACCGCCAGGGCAACCTGGCGGCGCTCATGCCGACGATCCATCCGGCGCTGCGCTACAGGCCGAGCACGCGCGTCGAGGGCGCCTGCGGGTCGGGCGGGCTGGCCGTGCTGACCGGGATGAAGAGCGTGCTGGCCGATCTGGCCGACGTCGTCCTGGTCCTCGGCGTTGAGGTGCAGAACACGGTCAAGGCGGTCTACGGCGCCGACATCCTCGCCGGGGCGGGGCACTACGCCACACAGCGCAAGGAGGGCCACGCCTACTTCTTCCCCGCCTTCTTCTCCGATCGCGCCGGCGCGGCGTTCGCCAGGTTCGGCCGCGAGAAGGTCCGCGCGGCCATGACCCAGTGGTTCGTCAACGCGATCGAGGCGGCGCGGCGCTGCCCCGAGGCGCAGGAGCACCACAACCGGGAGCAGGACCTGTACGCCCTCGGCAACACGCCGCCGAACCCCGCCGCCTTCGTCGAACACCTCAACTTCTTCGACTGCTCGAAGGTCTCCGACGGCGCCGCCGCGCTGCTCGTCCTCTCCGAGGAGGGCCTGCGCAAGAGCGGGATCAAGCGGGAGGAGGCGGCCGAGATCGTCGGCTGGGGCACGGCGGTGGACGACATCACCAAGCTGCCCGAGGATCCGACGACGCTGGCCACGAGCCGCGCCGCGGTGTCCAAGGCCTACTCCATGGCGGGCTGCGGCGCGGGCGACCTGGCCTTCGCCGAGGTGCACGACTGCTTCTCGATCACCGGCGTCCTGATGGCCGAGGCGACGGGCGTCTGCGCCCAGGGCGCGGGGTACGAGTTCGTCTCCTCCGGGGGAACGCGGCCCGAGGGCCGGCTGCCGATGAACCTCTCCGGCGGTCTGATCGGCTACGGCCACTACACGGGCGGCACCGGCGTCCGCCAGACGATCGACGCCTGGAAGCAGCTCACCGGGCAGGCGGCGGACTTCCAGGTCCCGGTGTCCGCGGAGCGCCCCTGCGGCCTGGTCGTCAGCATGGGCGGCAACGACAAGACCGTGAGCGCGTTCGTCCTCAAGCGCGGGTAGCGGGGGCGCGCGCCGGGAGCGGCGCCGCACGCGGCGGAGGGCGCAGCGTCGCCGGCGGAGGGCGGCGCAGCGTCGCCGGCGGGTGCGACCCCCGGGTTCCCGACTGCGGAGAGGAGGGCGCCGGGCGATCAGCGCGGCGGGGCGCCCGCGCCCATGACGTTCGCCGCCGGCGCCAGGT
>VGIY01000356.1 GCA_016867695.1 Candidatus Eiseniibacteriota bacterium
CGTCGACGAGCATCTGGTGGCAGAAGACGCAGCCGACGGCGACTTCGCGCGCGCCGCAGGCCACCGCCTCGTCCACCCTGCGCGTATAGGGCCGGTCGGACCCGCTGTCGATGTCCATCCAGAAGTGCCCGCCGCCGGCGCCGCAGCAGAAGCTCTCCTCGCGGCGGTGCCGCATCTCGCGTAGCCGCAGGCCGGGCACCGCCCGCAGGACCTCGCGCGGCGCCTCGTGGAGCCCCTGATAGCGGCCGAGATAGCAGGGATCGTGGAAGGTCACCTCCGTCTCGACCCGCTCGGTCAGCTTCAGTCGGCCGCTGCGCAGCCACTCGGCCAGCAGCTCGCTGTGGTGGCGCACCGGGAAGCTCCCGCCCAGCCGGGGATACTCGTTGCGCAAGACGTTGTAGCCGTGCGGACAGAGGACGAGCAGCGTCTCGAAGCGGCGCGCCTGGAGCGCGGCGATCGTCTGCTTCGCCGCCGTCTGGAAGAGGTTCTCGTCGCCCAGCACGCGGGCCGGATCTCCGCAGCAGGTCTCGTCGCGGCCCAGGTGCCCGTGGCGGATGCCGAGATGGCGCAGGATCGCCGTCAGGTCCTCGGCGATGCGGTGCTTCTCGGGGTCGAAGGTGATCCCGCAGCCGACCCAGAGGAGCACGTCGGTCTCCTCCCCGGGTCCGATCACGGGAAGGCCCAGCTTGGCGACGAAGTCCATCCGCTCGGCCTGGGCGCCGAAGGGATTGCCCTGGGCTTCGAGCGTCTTCAGCGCCCGCCCCGCGTCGCCCGGCAGCTTGCCGGCCATCATCACCTCGGCGCGGCGCAGCTCCATGAAGAGGTCCACGTGCTCGACGGCGGCCGGGCAGCGGCTCTGGCAGGCGTGGCAGGTGCGGCAGTGCCAGATGAAGGACTCGTCGGCCAGAACCGTCCCCTGCGCCCCGATGAGCGGCAGCGGATCCGGCTCGCCCTTCCCCGCGCCCCCCGCCTCCCCGCCGCGCCGAGCCGCGCCCAGGTAGTCGCGCAGGTCGGTGATCAGCCTCCGCGGACTGAGCGGCTGGCCCGTGGCGCGAGCCGGGCAGACGTCGTCGCAGCGGCCGCACTCGATACAGGCGTCGAGGTCGAGGCGCTGGCGCCAGGTGAGGTGCCCCGCTTCGGAGACGCCGATGCTGAAGTCCTCCGCGGCGTCGTCGGAGGCCATCAACGCCTCGATGTCGACGCGCTCGAGGGAGCCCTTGGGCGCGAGCTTGGTCAGGAACTGGCTCGTCGGGATGGCGAGCATGTGGAAGAACTTCGTGTGCGGCACCAGGGCGATCATGGCGAAGGTGCCGAGCGCGTGCACCCACCAGGTGGCGAAGTGCAGCGCCCGCCCCTCCGCCGGCGTCAGTCCCGACAGCAGCGACGATGCGGCCGCGCCGATCGGCGAGTAGGCCTGCCAGGGATCGCCCTGCGGGTGGAAGCGGATGCGCGCCCCTTCGGCCAGGAACCCGGTCAGCACGAGGCCGGCGAGGATGGCCAGGATCAGCGCGTCGGCGGGCTTGTTCTCCGGCAGGTACTCCGGCCGCCGCAGGTAGCGGCGCGCCGCGGCGATGATCAGGCCCAGGAGCAGCAGCGCTCCGGCGAGATCCGCGGCCAGCGTCACCGCCAGGTAGAAGGGCCCGTGGTAGATGCGCAGACCGAAGTCCATGTCGACCATCACGATCAGCGTGGTGATGAAGAGGACGATGAAGCTGTAGAAGATGAGCGAGTGGAAGAGGCCGGGCAGCCTGCGCTCCCGGGTCTTGCTCTGCAGGAAGGTCTCGCGCAGGAGGATCCAGGCGCGCCGGCCCCACTCCCCCGCCCGCTCCCCGGCGGGCCTCGCCGCCCGCCAGGCGCGGATGCGCGCCCGCAAGCCGAGCCAGAAGAGGACGAAGGCCACGACCATGAGAACGTACATGGCCACGTGGCTCGCCGTCCCCATGTTCCACATCAGCTCGCGTCCGGCGACGCCCGATCCCACGCTTCCTCCCGCATCCGCCGCGATCATCGCTGTTCACCCCTCCGGGGCAGCCGCCAGCCCCGCCCCGCATCCACCGCCTCCCGCCGCTCGACCAGCGTCGGCAGCAGGTCCTCGAGCCCCGAGCGCCGCGCCAGGTCCTCCCCGCGCCGCAGCACCGCGGAGGCCTCCCCGAACCGACCCGCCTCGGCGTAGGCGACGCCGAGCACGGCCAGCAGCCCGGGGTCGTCGGCGCCGATCTCGTCGCGCAGCGCGAGCGCGAGACCGAGAGCCTCCTCGCCGTCGCGCACCGCATCGTCCGGCGCGGCGGCCAGCTGCTCGGCCAGCAGCATCCGCAGCCGCCGGTCGCCCGGCCGGGCGACGAGCGCGCCGCGCAGCGCGCGAACCGCGTCCGCGTGCTCGCCCGCCGCCCGCAGCCGGCGGGCGACCTCGAAGGCGAGCGCCGGATCGGGCGCGCCGCCGCCGGCGAGCGTCTGGGCGATGGCCAGCCCCTCGCCGCGCCGCCCCGCCTGGAGGAGCGCCTCCATCTCCCCCATCAGGATGCCGCTCGAGCCGGGGTCGAGCTGGCGCGCGCGCCGGTAATGGTCGATCGCCTTCTCGGGCTGGCCGCGGCGCTGCTCCATGCGCGCCAGCCCGGTCCACCCGAGCGCGAATCCCGGCTTCTCCCTCGTCACCCGGGCATAGTGGCCCTGGGCGTCGGCGAACCGGCCGAGCTGCTCGAGGGCGTAGCCGAGGTTGTAGCGCGCCTGCGCGTGGCCCGGCAGGAGAACGAGCACCCGCTCATACTCGCCCAGCGCCTCCTCGTAGCGGCCCTGGAGGAGGAGCGCGTTGGCATGGTTGTAGCCGGGTTCCGGGGCCACGGGGGTGAGCTCGGCCGCCTCGCGGAAGAGCCTCTCGGCCTCCTCCAGCCGTCCCGCCTGCTGCTCCAGGTTGCCCAGGCCGGTCAGGGCGCGCGCGCGTGTCCAGGGCCAGTCGGGCCAGTCGAGCAGCACGCGTTCGTAGTGCCCGCGCGCCTCGTCGATCTCGCCGTGCCGGCGCAGGATCGCCGCCAGGTTCACCCTCGCCAGGTGGCTCTCGGGGTAGTGGCGGATCGTGTGCCGGTAGAGATCCTCGACGTCGAGGTAGATGCGCGTCTGCTTCCAGGTCAGGAGGCCGAGGAGCGCCAGCAGCGCGGCCAACGCCGCGAGCGCGGCGCGCGCGCGCGGGCCGCCGGCGGGACGCGCCCACCACCCGGCCGCGCCTTCCACGACGAGGGCGATGACGCCGATGCCCGCCAGGTAGGCGAAGTGGTCGGCGACGAAGGAGAAGCGCATGGGGGCGA
>VGIY01000357.1 GCA_016867695.1 Candidatus Eiseniibacteriota bacterium
TAGGCGGCGAATCCCCCCGCGTCCAGATCGAGGATCGGCTCGAGCGCGCCCCTGTCGAGCCGGCGCAGGTTGGCGTCCTCGTCGGTGTCGAACGGGGTGTAGCCGAAGCGCGGGCCGTAGTGGGTGAAGTCGGAGCTGACGACGACGAGCGTTTGTTCGTCGAGATGCCGGGCGAGCGCGATGGCGATCTCGCGCCAGTCTTCCTGGGTCGCCTGCGAGACGAGAATCGGCACGATGCGGAAGGGATGGCGCAGGACGCGCTGGAGGAAGGGCAGCTGGATCTCGAGGCAGTGCTCGCGGCGCTCGGCCGACGGCAGGGCGTGGAAGTGCGGCTCGCCGAGGAGCGCGCGGGCGAGCCCGGTGTCGACCGGTACATCCCCGAGGGGCGTCGCGTAGGCCCCCGCCTCGGTCACCACCGCGCCGCGGAAGGATTGATAGTGCGAGGGGCCGATGAGCAGCACCCGCTCGATCCCGCGGCCCGCCTCGCCCGCGAGCAGCCGAAAGGCGCGCCCGGCGCCGTCCCCCGACCAGCGGTGGCCGGCGTGGGGGGCGATCAGCGCCAGGGGCCGCGAGCGGGCGATCTCCTCGAGCGGCTCTCCCTGGGCGAGGTGCTCATCGACCGAACGGGCCAGTTCGCGCGCGTCGGCCGCGTACCAGCTCCCGGCCAGCGCGCTGGGTCGAGTCTTCATGGTCGTCTCCGATGCGCCGGCCGCGCCGGCTGCCAGGCAGGCGAGGGCGCAGAGCCACAGGCCCGGGCTCGACGGGGGAGCACAAGAGGGCGCGCGCGGGCCGCGCTTCGGGCTCGCGAGGAGAGGGTGCATGGGGCCGCTCCGTTCTGAGGTCCGTCCCGATCCTAGGCAATCTCCGGGCCCCCGGCAAGCGCGCCGGCATCTCAGTGCAGGCAGAGGAAATCGGCGGGTTCGCCGCGGCCCAAGCCCGCCAGGCGCTCGCGGATCAGCGCGCGGGCGCCGCGGCTGCCGACGGCGACGAGGACGAGCGCCTCGGGCAGCGCCCCGCGGCCGAGGCAGCCCGAGTCGCCCAGCGCCTCGGGGGGGTGCACCGGTCGCCCGAGGCGCTCGCGGCCGACCTTGCGCGGGTCGATGTCGATGAAGGCTGCCGTCTCGACGCCGCGCGCCGCCAGCGCCCGGGCGAGCCGCCGTCCGTCGCGCCCCGCGCCCCAGACGACAAGTGCGCGCCCGCGCAGGCGCGGCTCGAGGTGCTCCAGCTTGCAGCGCAGGAAGGCCTCGGGAGCGTAGCGCGGATCGGAGAAGGTCAGCCTGCCGGGACGGTGGCGCCAGTCGTAGAGCACCTCGGGCACCTTGGCGAAGCGCCAGCCGGCCCTGTGCAGGCGCAGCCAGAGGTCGTAGTCCTCGGGCCAGGGGCCGTGGCGATAGCCTCCGCAGCCGGTGTAGGCCTCCCGGCGCATCACGACCGCGGGGTGGGGCAGCGGGCTCTCCACCCAGATCTCGCCGGCGATCTGCTCCGGCGTCACCGCCTCGTTGAGCCAATCGCCGTAGACGCGCAGGCCCTCGCCGAGCGCGTCGCCGGGGAAGAGGCGCACGCGGCAGGCGACGGCGCCCAGGGAAGCGTCGCTCTCCAGGAGCGCCAGCGAAGCGGCCAGGCGCCGCGGGCGCGAGATGTCGTCGGCGTCCTGGCGGGCGAAGACTGCCGCCCGCGCCCGCGCCGCGGCGGCGCGCAGCGCGGCGACGATCCCGCGGCGCGCCGGCGAGGGCAGCAGGCGGATGCGCCCGTCGCGAGCGGCCCAGGCGCGGGCGATCGCGGGCGTCTCGTCGGTCGAGCCGTCGTCGACGATCAGGCACTCCCAGTCGGTGAGCGTCTGCGCGCGCAGCCCGGCCAGCGCCTCGTCGAGCGTGGCGGCCGCGTTGCGGGCGGGAAGGAGGACGCTGACGCGCGGCGGCGCGCTAGCGGGCGCGGACGATGCGCAGGACATCGCGCCCCTGGGCGCTCTCGAGGCGGGCGAAGTAGGTCCCCGCGGGAACTGCCCGGCCGCGATCGTCGCGGCCGTCCCAGGCGAGGCTCCCCGGGCCGCCGGCGAAGCGCCGCTCGCCCAGGGTCCGGACCGGCCTCCCGCCCGCGTCCAGGATGGTGAGGCGCGCCCGGCCCGGCGCGGGCAGGCGCATGTGGATCAGGGCGGCGTCGCGGCAGGGGTTGGGCACGGCGGAGAGCAGGAACGCTCCCCCCCGGCGGATGCCGTCAGGATCCTCCTCGCCGCCCGGCGCGCCCGCCGGGTCGAGGCGCAGCACGGTCATCGCCTCCTCGTCGCTCACGCCGAGGGAGTATGGCGCGGCGGACGCTTCCTCCACCCAGGGCGCAGCCTTCGGCGCCATCCCCCGCGAGAGTCGCTCGGCGTTGATCGTCTCCCGCCCCCAGTATTCGTTCGTCACCGGGTCGGTGGAGAAGAAGAGCGTGTTGGGTGTGCCCTCGGCGTAGGTCTGCCAGACCTGCGGGGCCTGCTGCGGCGGGCCGTCGTAGGTGCCGCGCAGCCCGTCCATCAGCACGAGGCGGGTCTTGTCGCGGATGTGCGTGTCGGCGTTGAGCGAGAGCATGCCCGGGATGTCGTCGCACAGATCGGACGGGCAGCAGCTTCCGTAGTGGTTCTTGAGCGCGAGCGTGAGCTGGTTGTAGGGCCGGTTGTGGCTCTTCAGCGCGGGCATGTTGATCACATGGTCGGCTTCGACGAGGTAGGTCGTCAGGCGGTGGTCGTCGTAGGCGTAGTAGGCCGAGCAGTCGTCGGCGCTGTTGTCGATCAGCGGGCAGCGCCCGTCGAAGGTGAAGTCGGAGGGGCGATAGGGATTGCCGGGCCGGTTG
Source organism: Candidatus Eiseniibacteriota bacterium (assembly GCA_016867695.1). Taxonomy (GTDB): domain Bacteria; phylum Eisenbacteria; class RBG-16-71-46; order CAIMUX01; family WJJG01; genus VGIY01. The sequence goes on from VGIY01000357.1 coordinate 2,830, forward strand.
GCGAACTCGCGGTTGTCGAAGATCGTCACCCTCCCGACGTCGTAGGTTCCCTCGAGCATCAGCGCCAGGCCCGAGACCACGCCCCGGACGGTCTCCCAGCGCGTGTCGGTGTAGCCGATGCAGTTGACCTTGATGGCGATCCGCGCGCTCTCCTGGAGGCCGGGGAAGAGCGCCTCGAAGGCCGCCGCCGTCTCGGGGATGCCGGTCAGCACGCGCACGCCCCGATGGACGACCGCCTCGACGCGCGCCGGGTCGATCGTCCCCTGCCCGTTCAGCGCCGGATCGTGGGCGAGGACGATGCGTCCCGGGTGGGCGTTGCCGCGCGCTGCCCCGGCGGCCGGTAGCGCGGATGCCCGCGCCTCGGGGGCGGCGGATGCTCGCGCCTGCCGGGCGAGAAGACCCGGAACGCCGCCGCTCGCGGCGGCCGCCGCAGCGAGCGAGGAGAGCCTGAGGAA
>VGIY01000358.1 GCA_016867695.1 Candidatus Eiseniibacteriota bacterium
CCCGAGAACCCGAACTACGATCCCGAGCGCGCGGCCCGCTACGGGCGGGCGATCCACGACTTCTGGGTCGAGCAGGACCGGGCCTTGGGAGAGGTGCTGGCCGCGGTTCCCGAGGAGGCCTGCACATTCCTGCTCTCGGACCATGGCTTCGGCCCGCTGCGCTACGACCTCAGGCTGCGTCCCTTCCTCCTCTCTCCCGCGTCGGGGCTCACCCGCGAGGAGGCCGACGGCATCTACGTGCTCGATCGGGGAGACGCGGCGCGGATCTACATCGCCCGTCGCGGGCGCGACCCGGGGGCGCCCTGGCCGCCGAGCGAGGCGTTGCGCGTGCGCGAGAAGCTGGCCCGGGCGCTGCGCGGCGTGCGCGACCCCCGAACCGGCGTCGCCGTCTGCGAGGCGGTCTGGACCAACGAGGAGATCTTCTCGGGCACCTACGCGGAGAAGGGGCCCGATCTGGTCGTCCTTCCAGCCTACGGCTACTTCCTCATCTGGGGCGATCAGGAACCCGATCCGCGCGAGCCCTACATCGCTCCCCACGCGGCGCACCTCTCCGGCTGGCACCGCATGAACGGCATCTACGCCGCCCGCGGTCCCGGGATCGCCCCGGGCCGCCGCGACGGCGAGGAGGGGCGCCTCTACTCGCTCGTGGATGTGACGCCGACGCTGCTCTATCTCCTGGGCGAACCGATCCCCGAGGGCCTGGACGGCCTGCCGATGCGCGGCATGATCGACCCCGGGGTGCTCGAGCGGAGGCCGCCCGAGTCGGCGCCCGCGCTCGAGGAGGACATCCGCGAGATGACGCCGCAGGAGCTGCAGAACCTGAGGAACCTGCCCTACATCGGGGGTTGAGGCGCAGCCGCGCGGCCCGCGCTGCGCGTGCGGGCACCGCGGTCTCGGTCGGGGGCCGGCGTCGACCCCGGCTCCGGCGTCAGGGCCCCGGGGGCGGTCCCGATTCCAGCCGGTCGACGATCTGGCCCAGGCGCCGGCGATTGTCCTCGTCCTCCGCCCGGCCCAGGCTCTCGCGGGCGAGCGCCAGCGCCTGGGCTGCGCGGCCCGACTGCAGCAACGCATCGACCGCCGCTCCCGTCGTCATCGCCCGGCCCGGCGCGGTGCGCACGACGCGCTCGAGCAGCGGGGCGGCCTCCTGCGGGCGACTCGTGCGCAGGAAGAAGGCGCCGCGGAAGAAGAGCGCCAGCGGGTCATCGGGGAAGCGTTCGAGGCCCAGACTTGTGAGGCTGTCGGCCGCCGCCGTGTCGCGTTGCTCCAGCAGCTGGATCGCCCTGGCCCCGAGGTCGATGAGCTCCGGGTTGGGCTGGCGCGTGATCTCCTCGGGGAAGGCCGCCGCGGCTGCGCGGCGCTCCAGATCTCCCGCCGCGCGCAGATTGATGAGCGCGGTCTCGTAGGCGGGCTCGATCTCGATCGCGCGCGAGAGAAGCGCCCGCGCCTGGGAAATCCAGGTCGCGGATTGGCGGGCGCTGGGGGCCTTCTGGGCGAGGAGCATCTTCACCGCCGCGAGCTGATTGAGGTAGAGCGGGTGCTGGGGATGGAGCGCGACGAGCTGCGTGAGCAGGGAGTCGGCTTCGGCGTAGCCGCCCTCCAGGCGATGGACCTCGGCCAGGCCGAGCAGCGCCGGGTGGTAGCCGGGGTCGATCTCGAGCGCGGCGCGGAACTCGCCGCGCGCCGACTCCAGCAGGTCTTCGCGGAGCAGGAGCTCCCCGAGATCCTTGCGCGCCGCCGGATTGCGGTGGCTCTCGCGCTGCGCGCGCCGCAGCAGCGCGAGAGCGCGCCCGCGATCCTCGCCAGCAACGAGGCTCGCCGCCAGGCGCAGATCTTCCGACGGATCCTCGAATCGGGCCCGCGCGCCAGGAAGATCGAGCGCGGAGACGACGAGCAGACCCGCCGCTAGCGCCAGTGCGAGGCGGGCTCGAGTCGAGCGGCCGATCGCGCGCCCGAGCGCCGGCAGCCCCTCCAGGCCCGCGGCGATGAGCGGCAGGCCGGCCACGACGAGAAACCAGCGGGAGCCCGCCGACTGCAGCCCGATCAGGCCGGCGGCGGCGACGGCGGCGAACCAGGGCCATGGCGGGGGCGCGGTCGGGCTCTCGCGCGAGCGCAGCCAGCCGAGCAGACCGCAGGCGAGCAGCAGCGGGAAGAGGTGGAGCCCCCAGGCCAGCCAGGGGCCGTGCTGGCCGAGCACGAAGCGGGCCGACGTGGGATCGGGCAGCTCCGGGCCGTTGAGCGCCAGCGCGGCTCGCCCGAGCAGCAGCGCGACGACGCGTCCCGGATTCTCCGCCAGCATCTGCAAGCCGCGCCCGGCGTAGAAGCTGGCGATCTCCCTCTCGCCCAGCCCGCGGCCCATCTGCTCGTTCGCGTGGGTGCGGGCCTCGACGGGGGACTCCCACACCGGCGGGGCCTGCGCCCGCGGCGTGCCCCAGGTCGGCGCCGCCAGCGAGCGGTGGAAGGCGTGGGCGTCGGTCCAGTTCCAGAGCGCGCTCCCCCGGGGAAGAGAAGCGTGGTGGAGGCCGAGGAGAGCGGGCAGGAGGAGGAAGGCCGCGGCGGTCGCCAGCGCCCGCCCCGCGCCGCCGCCGGCGCGGGAGCCTGTGACCGGAGGGCGGCGCCACTGCGTCCAGATCCCGGCCGCGGCGACCAGCGTGAAGAGCCCCGGCTTGAGCAGGAACCCGATCCCTAGCAGCAATCCCGCCAGCGCGGCGTCAACGGCCCGGCGCGACGGAGCGAAGAAGAGCAGCCGTCCGGCCGGCAGGAGCAGCAGGAGGGCGAAGATGGTCGGCTGCATGCGCATCTCGAAGAAGACCGCCAGGGGATGGACGGCATAGATGAGCGCCGCGATCCAGCGCCCGCGCGGCGAGAGGAGCGGCGCGAAGGTCCAGGCGACGAGCGGGATCATCGCCAGGCCGAGCAGGAGCTGGATGGCCAGCAGCCCGGGGATCCCTCCGGCCAGGCGCATGCCGAGCGCCGCGACGTGCGGGTAGAGGGGCGACCCCGCCGGGAGGGCCTGCTCGGGAAAGCCCCCGGCGAGGATCGCCACGGCGCGCGCGGCGTGCACGGCGTCCTCGAAGCCGGGCATCCCGCAGAAGTAGGCGCTGCGCAGCAGCGTCCATCCGGCGATCCTCGCCAGGACGCCGAGGGCCAGGGCGGCGACGATCCACCAGCGCGGGGCGGGCGGCGGGACACCGGGGCGTGGCTCGGGCATGCTCGCCTCCCTTGCTCGACTCAGGAGCACTCCTCGACCGCGCGCCGCAGCTCGGCACGAACGGGCTCAT
>VGIY01000359.1 GCA_016867695.1 Candidatus Eiseniibacteriota bacterium
CCAGCCGGATGGCGTGGTCGAGGATCGTGCGGACCACGCGGTCGAGATCGAGGTCGCCGGCCAGCGCCTGGGTGAGCGGCTGCAGCTCCTCCAGCGCTTGCGCCGTGGCGCGGGCCTGGGCCTGCTCGAGCAGCAGGCGCAGGTCGGGTCCGGCAATGCCGCCCGCGGCCGCATCCAGATGCAGCGACTCCAGCAGATCCGCGAGGGGATCGCCCCCCGGGGAGCCGGGGAGCGGGCCGGGAAGGTCTTCGTCACTGCGCATGGCTTCCCCCCCGCGGTGAGGCATCGCCCGAGGCCGCGGCCAGGGCGAACTGGGCCCGCGAACGCAAGGCCCTGGCGAGGAGCCCGCGGTACTCCGTTGCCCGCAATCGGGCGATGCCGGCGTCGATCTCCGCGATAGCCTCCTCGCCCAGGCCCGCGGTCGCCAGGGCGCGCGCCCTCTCCAGTCGCGCCCGCTCGACCAGATACGATCGCGCATCGTCGGTGAAGAGCTCGAGGACGGGTTGGAGCGACCTGGCGGCGGCGAGCGCCCCGGCCCGATCCCGCGCGACCAGCGCGGCGCAGTGGCGGGCATGGGCTCGGTGGAAGAGGAACCACGCGCGCTCCTCGAGCGGCAGCTCCCCGGAGCCGGGTGCCTCGACGGCGTCCACGCGCGCGGCCGCCTCCGCGGCTCTCCCGCCGGCCTGGGCGAGCAGGGCGTCGAGCCGCGCCCCCGTGATTCGGGCCGACGGATCGTCGCCGTCGACCTCGGCGCGCAGCGCCGGGCCGTGGAGGCGGGCGAGGTCCCAGGCCTCGAGATCGAGCAGCGCGTCGCAGAGGTAGCGCAGCGCGCTGAGCGTGAGATTCCGGGAGGCGCCCACGCGCGCGCTCACCCAGGCGCGGGCCAGTTCGGCGACCGCCGCGCGCGAGCCGTCTCGGTAGTGCATCCCGACGGCGGTGGCCAGCAGGGTGGAGTTGTGGGCGGCCGGCATCTGGCGCAACCCCCAGAGCTCCAGCAGCCGGCTGGCTTCCGCCAGGGCGCGGTCTATGTGCCCCAGTTCGAGCAGCGCCCAGACCCGCCGGCTGCGCAACGAGAGCGCCCAAGGCGAGCCCGGTTCATCGGCGACGGCGGCGAGACCCCGCTCCAGGGCGGCCAGCCCGCCCTCGAGATCGTTGAGCGACTGGCGCATGCCGCTCAGGTTGGCACAGATGCGCGCCTTCTCCGCGGCATCCTGCGCGCCTGCCTCCGCCGACTCGAGCAGACGCAGGCCTTCCGCGGGGTCGCTCTCGAATCGCAGGATGGCGAGCATCTGCGCGCAGAGGGCCTCCCGCAGGGCGTCCCGACCGGCCAGCGCGTCGGCGGCCCGCCGGGCCAGTCGCTCCGCCTCGGTCGAGCGGTCGTGGTGGAAGGCGTGAGCCGCTCGCGCCCAGTCCACATAGCCGCTCATCCATGTCTCCCGGCCCGACACCAGCACGCGCAAGTTCGCGATCCCCCGCGCGCAGCCCTCTTCGTCGCCCGTGGCGAAGAGGCGATCGAAGCGGGCGAGTTGGGCCTTCAGGGCCACATCCGTATCGCGCCCCTCGGCAAGCTCCTGGAGGATGGGTTGGGCGATGTCCGGGGCGACCGGGTTGAACGCCCAGGCCGCCGCGTAGAGGAGTTCGGAGTCGCGCCAGGGAGGGCCGAGCAGGGCGCTCAAGTCGCCGACCCGCCGCCGGAGCTCATCCGGCGAGGCCGGGGGGGGCGCGCCGCCATAGGTCCCGATCAGGAGGCGCAGGCGATCCCAGCTTCGGTCCCGGGTCGCCGCGCGCAGCCCCGCGTCGAGATGGCGCCGCTCGCGCTCCCGATCGCCCACGGCGCGCGCGCGATCGCAGGCGGCCAGGACCTCTGCGGCTCGGTTCGGATCGGGAGCCCAGTGCTCGTTCAGCCAGGCGTCAACCTGCGCCGCTCGCGGAGCGGCCCGCTGCCTGGCTCGCTCGAACAGCCCGGGCGTGGCGAACGAGACGCGCCCGCCGGGGCCGGGCAGGAGGTAGCCGCGGTCGATCAGGGCGTCCCAGGATCCGGGCTCGGCGAAGGCCTCCAGCAGCCCACGGGCGATCGCCCGGGGGCAGGAGGAGCTCGCCAGGGCGCTGAGGCTCAGGGCGTCGATCAGGTCCGGCGGAACGCCTGCGGCCAGGGAGTCGAGTGAGCCGAGGGAGTCGGGGCTCGAGGGGCGCCAGCGAGAAAGCGAACTGGCGTCAGGCTCGCTCGAGCACAGAGCGAGCCCGTTTTCACAGAAGCTCAGCCTTCCCAGGATCTCGTCGAGCGCCGAACCCGCAATCCGGAAGTTACCGCCGCTACGCCCGTGCAGAAACTCGCCGATCCCCCTGGACAGGCCACCCCCCGAGCCCAAGGCCTGAGCGACAGACTCGGCGAACGACTCGGCATCGACCGGTTCGAGCATGAACCGGCACCCGCGCGGACCCGCGGCCAGATCTCTCAGCGCCACGGCCAGTTCGGCAGGCACCCCGTGCAGCCCCGGAGAAGCGTCCGGGACGACACAGAGCAGTCGTTCGCCTGCGCCTGCGCGCTCCTTCAGGAACGCGTGGAACCGGGCGACGTGCGGCGCGGCAGCCGAATCCCCCCGGACGACCAAGATGGTCGGACGCGTGCCCACCTGGGCCTGGCGAGCCATCGCCAGGAGCGCCTCAAGCGCGAAGCGCGTCAGCCCGGTTCCCGGTTGGCCAACAAGCAAGATCCGTTCCACAGGGCCTTCCGGGCTCAACAGGCCGATCAGGCGCGCGAGAGCGGCATCCCGGCCGAGCATCGGCCCGCCTCCGAGGCGCGGCGTCCAATCGGAGCGGGAGCGGAGGCCGAAGCGCGCCTCCAGTTCCTCCCGCAGAGCCACCAGGTGGGGGAATCGATCTGCCGGCGCCGGCGCGCACATGCGCTCCAGCACGGCCCCCCAGGCAGCCTGGCCCGACAGCGACGGGAAGAGGGTCTTCCAGGTGACGCCCAGCGAGTACTGGTCGGCCCGGTGGTCGTAGGCCCAGCCTCGGAGGACCTCCGGAGCCATGTAGGCGGGCGTACCCCCGAGCGTCGCGCCAGAGCCCGACAACGCACCCGACGCGTTGCGGGAGAAGCCGAAGTCGAGCAGGCGGATCGTCGGAACCGGTTCCCCGGCAAGGAGAAAGAGGTTCTCTGGCCGGACATCCAGGTGCTGGATTCCCGACCGGTGGAGATGGATCAGGCACTGGCAGGCGGCCTGCAGGAGGGCGGGAGCGGCATCGGAGTCGAGCCTGGAGGCGGAGAGCGGCTCG
>VGIY01000360.1 GCA_016867695.1 Candidatus Eiseniibacteriota bacterium
TCCTCGACCAGGTCTTCGAGGAGCGGTTGCGGGCCCGCGGATTCCACCTGCTCGGCTGGGCCGACGTCGGCTTCGTGCGCTTCTTCAGCCGCCACGCGGTGCGCGACGCGGGCGACCTCAGGGCCCAGAAGACCTGGCTCTGGGAAGGAGACCCGCTCGCCCGGGCCTTCCTCGAGGAGCTCGGCGTCAACCCGGTGCCGCTGAACATCACCGATGTCCTCACCGCGCTGCAGACGGGCATCGTCGACGCGGTCTACGTCACGCCCTACGGCTGCCTGTCGCTGCAGTGGTTCACGCGCGTGAAGCACCTGGTCGACATTCCGATCACGCACGCCATGGGGGCCGTCGTCCTCAGCGAGAAGCAGTGGTCGCTGCTGGCGCCCGAGGAGGCGGGCGCGGTCGCGCGCCTCGCCGAGGAGATCTTCGGGCGCCTGAACGCGGCCACGCGCGAGCAGAACGACGAGGCCGAGGAGGCGATCCTGACCCGCGGCCTGGGGCGGACCGAGCTGGCACCCGGAGCGATGGAGGGCTTCGAGGCGATCGGCCGGCGCGTCTGGGATCGGCTGGCGGGCGTCCTCTACGAGCGCGACCTGCTCGATCGCCTGACCGGCGCCCTGGCCGGGGCGCGCGGGCGCTGAGGCGGGTCGTGGAGGGGGGCCTCTTCGCCGCGCTCGCCCCGGCGCACCGCTTCTACCCGCTGTTCGTCGCGCTGGCCCTCTCCCTTCTCGGCCTGCGGATCGGGCTGCGCCGAGCCTGGGGGGCGGCGGCCTGGCGCCGCCGCGTGCAGGCGCTCGAGCGACTCGTCCTCGCGTCGCTCATCCTGTCCATGCTGGCGCTGGCCGTACTGCAGATCCTGCTGCGCAACCTCTTCCACAGCGGGCTGATCTGGATCGATCCGCTGCTGCGCCACTTTGTCCTCTGGATCGGCTTCAGCGGTGCGGTCGTGGCCGCGGGCAGGCTGCGCCACATCCAGATGGATGTCGTCGGACGCTGGCTGCCGGAGGGGCCGCGCCGGGCGATCCTGCGCGCGACGACGCTCGCCGCGGCGCTGATCTGCCTCGTCCTGACGCGCGCCGCATGGATCTTCCTCGGGCAGGAGCACGCCTTCGGCTCGGCCGGGCTGCTGGGCCTGCCGCAGTGGATCCTGATGAGCGCGATCTTCCTCGGCTTCGCGCTCTGCGCGGTCCGCTTCGCCGCCCGGGCCTTCGCCCCCGGAGAGGAACTCGCCGGGCTTCTGCTCGAGAGCTCGCCCGCGGACGGCCTCGACGGGCTCTCGCCCGCGGAGGATCTCCATGGGCCCGCGCCCGCCCGATCGGCCGGAGAGGGCCCCCCGGCCGGAGGGGGGGCGCCGTGAGCGGCCTCCTCCACAACCTGGCCTTCCTGCTCGTTCCGCTGCTCGCGCTGGGCGGCACTCCCCTCTTCGCCGTGCTGGCGCTGACGGCGTTGATCGCCTTCTCCGCGCAGGGCATCTCCTCGGCGGCGGTGGTGACCGAGATGGGGCGCCTGACCGGCTCGCCGATGCTGATCGCCATCCCGCTCTTCACCTTCGCCGGCTACCTGTTCGCCGAGGCGCAGACGGCGAAACGGCTCGTTCGCCTGACGCGCGCCGCGTTCGGCTGGATCCCCGGTGGGCTGGCGGTCGTGGCGATGGTCGCCTGCTCGATCTTCACCGCCTTCACCGGCGCGAGCGGGGTGACGATCGTCGCCCTGGGCGGGCTGCTCATGCCCGCGCTGCTCAAGGAGGGCTTCCCCCGGGGCTTCTCGCTCGGGCTGCTGACGACGGGCGGGAGCCTGGGGATTCTCTTTCCGCCGAGCCTGGCCCTGATCCTCTACAGCTACGTCGCCACGCAGTCGGCGAGCCCCGGGTTCGCCGACCCGAGCGGCGGGCCGACCGTGGACCGCCTCTTTCTGGCCGGGATCCTTCCCGGGATCCTCCTCATCCTGATGCTTTCGATCTATGCCTACTTCCGCGTCCGGCGCGGGGCGGCGGGCGTGGTCACGCGCTTCTCGCCGCGGGAGCTGCTCCGGGCGGCGCGCGCGGCAGCCTGGGAGATCCCCCTGCCCTTCCTGCTGTTGGGGGGCATCTACGGCGGCAAGCTCACCGTCACCGAGGCGGCGGCGGCGACCGCCTTCTATGCCTTCATCGCCGAGGTCCTGATCTACCGGGACATCCCCTGGCGACGCCTGCCCGCGGTGGCCGCGGAGAGCATGGTGCTCGTGGGCGGGATCCTGATCATCCTCGCCGCGGCGATGGGGCTGACCAACTACCTGATCGACGCCGAAGTCCCGACGAGGATCCTGGAGGGGATCGAGGGCTGGATCACGAGCCGCGTCGGGTTCCTGTTGGCGCTCAACGCCTTCCTGCTCGTCGTCGGCTGTCTGATGGATGTCTTTTCCGCCCTGATCGTCGTCGTGCCGCTGATCGTTCCCATCGCCGAGCGCTACGGCGTCGATCTCACCCACCTGGGGATCATCTTCCTGGCGAACCTCGAGATCGGGTACATGACCCCGCCGGTGGGGATGAACCTGTTCATCGCCTCGTTCCGCTTCCGCCAGCCGATCCTGCGCCTCTATGTGGCCACGCTGCCGTTCTTGCTGATCCTTCTGGCGGCGCTGCTGCTGATCACCTACCTGCCGGACCTGAGCCTGATGCTGGTCCGCTGAAGTCGGGGTCGGGGCCTCCCGGGGCTTCCCCCGCCGGGGCCTGAATGCGCAGGGGGCTGAATGCGCAGGGGGCTGAATGCGCCGGGGGCTGAATGCGCCGGGGGCTGAATGCGCAGGGGGCTGTTCTTGTAATTCACTATCTTGAAATGGATTGCAGGCGAGGTTGAATTCCTCTTGCCAACTGAACATGTGTTCACTAACCTGGAAGTCGTCCGGGTGCGGGATCGAGGGAGGATCGGGGCGAGAAGCCCCTGGCGCGCGTCGCGCCGAGCGGGCATCAAGCCGACAGCCCCAGCGCCCGGGGATTGGAGGTCGGGATGTCCCCGGGAGGAAACTCCGGCGCGCGTTCCGCGCCCAGGCGTTCGCGGGCGGGGGCGCCCTCCGCGTCCGCCGCTGAACGGCTCTCCCCTCGCGCCAGAGCGATCCTCGACTTCATCCGCGGCACGCAGCGCCGGCTCGGCGCCCCGCCCACGGTGCGCGAGATCGGAGTCCGCTTCGGCATCCGCTCGACCAACGGCGTCCAGTATCACCTGGCCGCGCTCGAGCGGGGACGATTCATCCGCCGCAGGCCGGGCCGCGCGCGGGGCATCGCGCTGCCGCCCGGGC
>VGIY01000361.1 GCA_016867695.1 Candidatus Eiseniibacteriota bacterium
GCGGGGCGCAAGGCGATGATCCGCTCGGCCATCGCCTCCGCCACGACGCGCGCGTTGTATGGGTCCAGCCAGTAGTGGGGATTGCCCGACGGATGGACGTCGCCGCCGGCGCGACTGACGGGCCCGCCGGGCACGTCTCTCTTGATGACCGCCGACGACGCATCCAGGTGACCGAGCCGGCCGGGCTGGATGCGGCCGTTGCGCGAGCCTTCCAGCACCGGGGGCTCCCAGCCGATCTCCAGCTCCATGCCCACGCGGATCCAGAGGTCGGCGTCGCGCGCCATGAGGATCGTGCTCGGGCGCGCCTGGAGGAAGTGGGGATCCTCCGTTCCGCGACAGACGCTGCGCACCTCGGCTTCCTCGCCGGCGATCCGCGCCGCGATGTCCGCCAGGTCCGACGTCGTCGTCACGATCTTGAGTCTGTCCGCGTCGGCCCCCGCACCGGCACCGGCCAGGAGAAGCGATGCGGCCAGAAGCGCGAATCGATTCATGCGGTTCGTCCTCCTCTTCGGGGGGCGCGGCGCCCCCCGCCGCTCCCTTCCCTAGAACCGGTGCGCGCCGTGGGCCCCGAGCGAGATCATCCACTGGATGCGGATCTCGGTGATCTCCTCGCGACCCTCGTCGGTCTGGTACATGCCCCGGTTGGCCTGGAGCCGAAGACGCGAGAACTCCGAGGGGGTGAAGTCGACCATCGCGCTCAGGCGGCGGCTCGATCCGAACGACTCCAGGTCGTCGCTCGGATAGCGGACCTCGTTGGTCAGGCCGGCCTGCTCCCAGCGCAGGCCGGCGCGCCAGCGCGGCAGGAATCCATGCACGACCTGGGCGTAGTACCCGTCCTGCGTATCGACGCGGCGACCGCCGACCAGCTCAGGTGCGCCATCGTGGGCCACGAGCTTCAGATCCTTCCTGCGCCGGAAGTACTCAACCTGCACTGTGAAGTCGTTCTGGCCGTACGGTCTCGGGGAGTTGTACTTGTACACGAGATCCGCGCTTAGGAACTCCCCGACGCCGTCGAGCCAGTGATCGTGCTCCCCGTCCCCGTCGCCGTCGTGCTCTTCCTGATGCTTGCCTGTCCCCACGGCGACGCCGCCCAGCAGGCCGTGTCCGCCCGGCAGGTCGGGCCCCGCCTTCAGCCAGCCGATGGCTACCCTGGGGCCCTTGTGGGCCGGCAGGGGGCCATGGCCGACGTGGGCGAAGAGGTTCTCCTGACTCCCCTGGAACGCCTCGGCGCCGGCAAGCAGATAGAGGGGAGCCGGCGCGAGCCAGGAGAGCTGAACACCCCGGTCGTTCAGCCCGTGCACGCCCAGCGTCCACTGGTGGATCAGCGGCTGGTCTGTGAAGTCCCATTGATGCGCGTGCCGGGCGTTGAGGTAGCCGAAGTCGCTGTAGAACTTCCCGCCCCTGAGCTTGAAGCCCGCGGGCATGGCCGTGGTCGTGATCTCGGCGGCCTCCATTTCGGCGCCATGGAGATCGACGGCGGCGATGGCCAGACCCTTGAAGTAGGGATCCACATCGGCGGAGAACTGAAGCTCCAGGTGGCGCAGATTGAGCCCGCTCTCCACGCCGGCGTGGTCGCGGCCTTCGTGGCCATGGCCGTGGCCGAAGCCGGACAGCTCGCCGGCGAGGTGCGCGATGCCCTCCTCCGCGTCGTCGTAGTGGTAGTAGAGGTCGACGATCGCCGAGATGGCGGGATTGAAGAACTGCGGGGTTCGCGGCGCCTCGCCCGCGCCCGCGGGGGCGGCGGCCGCCCCCGCGGCGACGGCCTGGACGGCCAGGAATACAGAGGCCAGCGCGCGCGAGCGGAATGAGCGCGAGAAGATCATGGCTTCCTCCTGCGAAGCAGTGTGTGCGCCGGCGCGCGCCAACGCGGTGCGCGTGGCGGGCGCCGGGGACCGACGATGCTCCGGGGCTGTCGGCTCAGCAGGGGGGGCCGCAGGGGAAGGGCAGGAAGTACGCCGCCCGGGGCGCCGGGGAATGCGTCTCGAGGGAGCGCGGAGGCTCGCCCTGAGCAGACGCCGGGGCCGGCGCCGGGGCCGCGACGGCGACGACGATCGGGGCTCGCGCCAGTCGGCAGAGCGGACAACGGTGGGGATCGTGCGACTCGGACTCGGAATCGCTCCCGGCTTCTGAGTCCGCCCCGGAGTCCGCGCGGCAGCCACCTCCGCCCTCCCGGCACGCGCCCCGTTCGGCGCATTCGAGCGGAGGCGTGGCGGGAGTCTCGGCCCGGGAGGAGCGGCACGGAGGTTCGCAAGCGGTTTCGTGCAGGGCTGGGAGCACGACCAGGCCGAGGGCGAAGAGCAGGGTCAGGGCGAAGCCGATGCCTCTTCCCTCGCGGGAGCTCAGGCGGGATCCGCAGCCTCTTGCCCGGCAGGCGTTCATCGACGGGGATCCTGCCAGAACCCGAGGGGAGGGGCAAGAGCGTCTCGGCGCCGCCGGGGCGAGTCGCACCCCCACCCCGCCCTCGCCCGTGATACCATGCCGCCCTGATCGCCCCCCCCCATGCCGGAGAGGACATCGGCCCATGCGCGTGGCATTGCTCGGACTGCCCCAATCGGGGAAGAAGACGCTCTTCACGCTCCTCACCGGGCGCGCCGTGCCGGCCGCCCGCAAGGCGCACGAGGAGCTGGAGGGGGCCGCTCCGGTCGCCGATCCGCGCGTCGACCGGCTGGCGGCGATGTACCGGCCGCGTCGGATCACCCACGCCGAGAACCAGTTCGTCCTCTGCCCCGATGTCGGCGAGGGGGAGCGGCGCGCCTGGTACGACGCCGCGCGCGGGTGCGACCTGCTCTGCCTGGTCGTGCGCGCCTTTGCCGACGAGCGCGTCTACCATCCGCTGGGCGGCGTCGACGCCGAAAGGGACCTCGACCTGCTCATGACCGAGCTGGTGATCGCCGACCTCGAGCGGGTGATGAACCGCATCCTGCGCATCGAGAAGGAGAAGACGCGCGGCCCCTCCCCGGCTCGGGACCTCGAGGAGCGGGCGCTGCGCAAGGTCTGGGAGGCGTTGGACGCCGGGCGATGCTGCGACGCGGCCCGCCTCGACGACGGCGAGCGACGGGCGCTCCAGGGAATGGGGCTGGCGACGCTGCGTCCGGCACTGGCGGTGCTCAACATCTCGGAGCAGGCCGGCGCCGGGCCCGCGGGCGGCCCGGGGCCCGCCGCCCCGGGCGCGGAGCGCTTCCTGATCAGCGCCCGGCTCGAGCGCGAGGTGCGCGAGATCGACGATCCCGACGAGCGCAGGGCCTTCCTGGCCGCGGCGGGC
>VGIY01000362.1 GCA_016867695.1 Candidatus Eiseniibacteriota bacterium
CGGCGAGCGCGGGGTGACGCTCTCCGGCGGACAGCGCCAGCGCGCTTCGCTGGCCCGGGCGCTGCTCCTCGAGCCCGATCTGCTGCTGCTCGACGACACGCTCTCCAGCGTCGACGCCGGAACCGAGGCGGCCATCGTCCGCGAGCTGCTCCCCTTCATGGCCGAGCGAACGACGATCATCGTCTCCCACCGCATCTCGGCCGTGCAGGCCGCCGATCACATCCTGGTGCTCGACGACGGCCGCGTGGTGGAGGAGGGTCACCACTCGGCGCTGGCCGCCGGAGGCGGGCTCTACGCCCGTCTCCACGAGCGCCAGCGCCTGGCGGCCGAGATCGAGGGGGCGGGATGAGCGCCGGCGACTGGGACTTCGCCCGCGGCGCCGCCGAGGAGGAGCTCGGCAAGGCCTACGACCATCGACTGATGGTCCGCCTGCTGCGCTACCTGCGCCCCTCGGCGCGGCTCCTGGCGCTGGCCACGGCCCTGTTGATCGTCTCCTCGCTCGCCTCCCTGGCCGGCCCGCTGCTCACCGGCCTGGCCATCGACCGCTTCATCGCCGGCGGCGACGCGCGCGGCCTGCTGCGGCTCTGCCTGCTCTGGTTCGCGATCCTCGCCCTGACCGCGCTCGTGCAGCACGCCCAGGTCATGGCGACGAATCTCCTCGGGCAGCGGGCGATGCTGCGGCTGCGCGAGGAGGTCTACCGCCACCTGCAGCGCCTCCCGGTCGCCTACTTCGACCGCCACCCCGTCGGACGACTGATGACCCGCGTCACCAACGACGTCGAGGTCCTCAACCAGATGTTCTCCCAGGGCGTCGTGGCCATCTTCGGCGACCTCTTCGCCCTCGCGGGGATCATGGCCGTGCTGATCGTCATGAGCCCGCCCCTGGCGCTGGCGGCCTTCCTGACGCTGCCCCTGGTCTTCCTGATCAGCGTCCAGTTCCGCGGCCGCGTGCGCCGCGCCTTCCGGGACATCCGCCTGGCCGTGGCGCGCATCAACGCCTACCTGCAGGAGTCGCTGGGCGGCATCGCCGTGGTCAAGGCCTTCCGGCGCGAGGAGCGCAACGCGGCCGAGTTCGCCGAGCTCAACGCCGCGCATCGCGACGCCTTCCTGGCCTCGGTGCGCGCCTTCGCCGTCTACTTCCCGCTGGTGGAGCTGATCCAGGCGATCGCCATCGCGCTGATCCTCTGGTACGGCGGCGGGCGGGTGCTCGCCGGGGCGCTGACCTTCGGCGCGCTGGTCGCCTTCTTGCAGTACGCCGGCCGCTTCTATCGCCCGATCCGCGACCTCGCGGACAAGTACAACATCCTCCAGGAGGCGATGGCCTCCGCCGAGCGCGTCTTCCGGCTGCTCGACACGCCGGCCGAGGAGGAACCCCCGACCGGCGGCCCGGCCGCGGCACCGTCCTGGGACCCGCGCGGAGAGATCCGCTACGAGGACGTCCACTTCACCTACGACGGCGCCACGCCGGTCCTCGACGGCGTGACCGCGCGGATCCCCGCCGGGCGCACGACGGCGCTCGTCGGCGCGACCGGCTCCGGCAAGACGACCATGGCCGCGCTGCTGGCGCGCCTTTACGACCCGACGGGGGGGCGCATCACGATCGACGGCGTCGACACGCGCGCGCTGCCGCGCGCCCGCCTGCGCCGCGCGCTCGCGCTCGTCGAGCAGGAAGTCTTCCTCTTCTCCGGAACGGTGGAGGAGAACGTCCGCCTCTGGGACGGGCGCGTGACCGAGGAGCGGCTCGGGACGGCGATCCGCGCCGGCCGCGCCGACCGGCTCATCGCCCGCCTGGGCGAGGGCCTGCGCAGCCGGGTCGCCGAGCGCGGGGCGAGCTTCTCGACCGGGGAGCGCCAGCTCCTCGCCTTCGCCCGGGCGCTGGCCTTCGATCCCGACATCCTCGTGCTCGACGAGGCCACCGCCAGCGTGGACAGCGAGACCGAGGCGCTCGTCCAGGAGGCCCTGCGCGCGCTGCTGCGCGGGAGAACGGCGATCGTCATCGCCCACCGGCTGTCCACCGTGCGCGACGCCGACCAGATCCTGGTAGTCCATCGCGGACGGATCCACGAGCGGGGCAGCCACGAGGAGCTGCTGGCCGCCGGCGGGCTTTACGCGCGCCTGCACCGGCTGCAGTTCGGCGCCGGGGCGTGAGCCGGCCGCGGCCGGGGGCCGGGGCAGCCGGGAATCCCCTGTTCGATGCCGGGTCTGGAGGCGGACGGCGGCTCGGTCCCGGCCGCACCAGCCAGCCGGCCGGGCGCCTGGCGCGCTCCCAGGTCTCCTCGCGAGGCGCAGGGGGCTTCTCCTTGACTTCCGAATGTATTCGAATAATTATTCGATCATGATCTCGGAGCACTTCCGGTTGAGCTACACGGAGTGTCGCGACGCGCTGCTGGCGCGGCTGAAGGAGCCCGCGCCGGGCCGCATTCAGCTTCTCTCCGGGCCCCGTCAGGTCGGCAAGACCACGCTGCTCCTGGAGTTGGCGCGCAGCCTGGGCGGGCAGGCCCTCTATGCCGCAGCCGATTCGCCCGAGGCCTCCCTGCCGGGGCACTGGGAGCGGCTCTTCGGCCGGGCCGAGGAGCGGGCCGCCGCCCATGGCCGGGCGGTCGTCCTGCTCGACGAGGCGCACCTGCTCCATGACTGGGCGGCCCGCCTGAAGGGAATCGCCGACGGCCATCGCCGCCGCAGGATCCCGGTCCACATCGTGGCCACCGGTTCATCCGCGCTCCGGCTCGCGGCCGGCTCGAGGGAGACACTCGCCGGCCGCTTCGAGAGGCTGACCCTCACCCATTGGTCGGCAAGCTCGCTGGCCCGGGAGTTCGGCATCGGCGCGCGGGACGCCGCCGATCTCGCCGTTCGGATGGGCACCTACCCCGGCGCCTTCCACCTGCGGAAGGACCCGGCTCGCTGGGCCGCCTATGTCCACGACGCCATTCTCGAGCCCGCCATCGGGCGAGACATCCTGGCCCTCTCCGCGGTCAGGAGGCCGGCGCTTCTCAGGCAGGTGTTCGCCGTGGCGGCCTCCTCCCCGGCGCAGATCATGTCGCTCCAGAAGATGCAGGGTCGACTCCAGGATCCCGGAGCGCTGGAGACGATCGCTCACTACCTGTCGCTGCTCGAAGAGGCCTCCCTCGTCGCCCCGATTCCGAAGTACTCGCCGAGGGCCTTGCGGCGCCGCTCGTCCCCGCCGAAGCTGGTCACCCTGAGCAATGCCCTGGTGGCGGTGATGGCCCCGCCCGGAGCCGCCGCCGTGGA
>VGIY01000363.1 GCA_016867695.1 Candidatus Eiseniibacteriota bacterium
GCGACGGAGGGCGCAGCGTCGCGGCGGAGGGCGGCGCAGCGTCGCCGGCGGGTGCGACCCCCGGGTTCCCGACTGCGGAGAGGAGGGCGCCGGGCGATCAGCGCGGCGGGGCGCCCGCGCCCATGACGTTCGCCGCCGGCGCCAGGTACTCGGCCAGCGAGAGCGCGGCGAAGGCGTGGTCGATCGTCTCGAGGCCCGGCCGTCCCACGGCCGCCTTGGCCTTCGCGGGGCCCCGCTCATCGGCGCTCCCCGTCGGCTCCGATCCGGCGCCGCCCGTGCTCCCCGCGGCGTCGGCGATGCCCGGGGTCCCGACATCCCCCGCCGCCGGCGCCCCGGACGCGTCCCCAGCGCCCTGATCGGCGCCGGGACAGAGCGCCCGCAGCCCATTCTCGATCACCCGATCCAGCCCGCTCGCCGGTCCGATGGCCTCCCGGATGCCGCAGAGGACGCCGAGGATGCCGCGCGACTTCGGCGCCGACGGCCCGCGGGCCACCTCCATCCAGCAGTCGCCTTCCCCCACCTCGGCGAACAGGCCCCTGTCGCCCCACAGGTAGTTCATCCACACCACTCGGATCCGGTCACGCAGGCCCTCGTCGTTCGTGTTGTGGAAGACCCAGAGCATGCCCTCGAGCATGTAGTAGAGGTCGTGGAACTGCGTGGCCACGAGCAGGCGCGGATTGTTGGCGTCGTGCGGGCGGAAGAGCGCCCGCCCGTCCTCCCGCCACTCCGCGACCATCGACTCGACGGCCCTTTCGGCGCGGCGCAGGAAGGCGGGCTCGCCGGTCGCCTGGTGGAAGGCGGCGAAGCTGACCGCCTGCGTGGCCGCGGCGACCGAGTAGGGGGAGGTGTGGAACATACCCTCGTACCATCCGTTGCTGAATCCCCCGGAGCCCAGGTCGTGGCGCGGCACGAACTGCTCGAGGTAGCGCCGGTGGGCGGCGAGATAGCGCTCGGCGCGCGCGGCGTCCACGTGGGGAGCGAGGATGGCCAGGCAGGCGGTGATGCAGCCGGCGTCGGCGGTGTTGAAGCTGTTGCGCATGCTGGGAGGCACCGAGTCCCAGACCCAGGCGCACCAGCCGCCGTGGTATTGCTGCTCGTCGACGAAGCGGTCCATGGCGCGCACGGCGGCGGCGAGGTCGCGCTCGTCGCCGAGGATCCGGTAGGCGCCGACCCAGGCGCGCACGGCGATGCCGGCGTGCCACCAGCGCGCCTCGCTGGGGGCGAAGCTGCCGTCGTCGAGCTGGGCGCCGAGCAGCAGATCGCACGCCGCGCGCAGGCAGGCCGCGGCGCGGGCGTCGCGCGGCGGGGGAGGAGGGGGCGGCACGGCCGGCGCGGGCGCCGGGCGGGGGCCGCAGGCGGCGATCGCCAGGGCGGTCCAGAGGCAGACGAACCACGCCAGTGCGCGCGTGCGGGGGCGTCCCATGGATCGCCCCCGGACGCACGGCCGGCGCGAAACACGCGGATCGGCGCCACTCACGCTTCCCCTCCGGCTAGGCGTGGATCTTGAACAGCAGATAGACATGGTAGAGCACGAGCGCCCCATAGGCCAGGAAGAGCAGAGCCACGAGCGGGCGGGAGATCGGGAAGAAGCGGTGCACCGCGAGCAGCAGGAAGCCGACCAGCGCGGTCAGCGCCTTGGCGCCCAGGAACCAGAGCGTGCCCCGATCGAGCATCCAGCGCATGAGGGGATTCGCCTCGCTGCCCCCCTTCGAGATGATGTGCAGGGTCGAGAGGGCGTCGGCGGCGATGAAGGCGACGACGGCGACCAGGGCCCACAGGTAGGGCCCCTGGATCCAGTCGATGTAGTAGTGGCTCTGCGGGTCCGTCTCCCGGCGGTTGCGCCGGCGGCGCCCGACGAGGGTGTACCTCGAGAGCATCGGAGTGGGGCGCTGCCGGCGGTCCCCGCCCTCCCGCCGGGGGATCGGCGGCCGATCCTCCGGCCGGGCGCGGCCTCCACGCGGGTGGCGGGGCGCGTCGCTGGAGCGGGTCGGTCGCGGCACGGCGATGGTCTTCCTTCCTCCAGGCCTCTAGCTACTGCACACCGCGCATGATCCGGAGCACCTCGGCCGGCCCCTTGAAGCCGAAGAAGCGGTGGACCTCGCGACCCCGGCTGTCGAAGAAGACGACCGTCGGCAGGCCCTTGACCTCGTAGCGCGCCGTGGCCGCCCTGGAGAACTCGCCGCGCCGGGTGAAGTCCATCTTGACGGCCATGAAGCGCTGCGACTCGGCGATGACGGCCGGGTCGATCCAGGTCTTCTCGTCCAGCTCCACGCAGGCCGCGCACCAGTCGGCGTAGAAGTCCACGACCGCCGGCCGGCCCGCGGCCACCGCCTCGCCGAGCGCGGCCTCGTCGTTCACGCGCCAGTCCGGGCCCGGGTGCGCCGCCCTCGCGGCCTGCCCCTGCTCGCCGGCGGCGGGCTGGGCGGCGCCGCTCGGCAGGGCCGGCGCCCCCGCGGCGCCGGCCAGCCAGATGAGGAAGAGGGCCGCTCCCGCGATGAGGCTCAGCAGGGCCAGGCCCTGGCGGAAGCGGGCGCGGCCGCCCGCCCCCTCCGGCAGTGGGGCGACCGCGCCCATGTAGGTGCCGACGAAGACGAGGTAGACCCCGAACGCGAAGCGCATCCCCTGCGGGCCGATCAGCGTGCGCAGGTAGTAGATCGCCAGCGCGACCAGGATCACGCCGAAGGCGTGCTTGACCGTGTTCATCCAGCCGCCCGCGCCCGGGAGCGCCTGCATCGCCCCGGCGAAAGTCCCGAGGACGAGGAAGAGGAGCCCCAGGCCGCAGGCGAAGGCGAAGAGCAACCAGAAGCCGAAGAACAGGTTGCCCGTCTTGGCGACGAAGGTCAGGAGAACGACCAGCACGGGTCCCACGCAGGGGGAGGCGACGAGCCCCGTGACCATGCCCATGAGGATCGCGCCGATGACGCCCCCGCGCTGCGCCCCTCCGGTCATCCGCCCCTGGAGGCCGGCGGGCAGGGCGATATCGAAGGCTCCCAGCATGCTCGCCCCCATGGCGGCGAAGATGGCCGCCACGGCGATCAGGACCGCGGGGCTCTGCAGCGCGGCGCCGAAGATCGCGCCGGTGCTGGCGGCGACCAGTCCGAGCGCGGAGTACATCACGGCGATCCCGAGGACGAAGAAGAGGGAGAGCACGAATCCATGGGCGCGATTGCGGGCGCGCCCGCCGATGAAGCTGATCGTGATCGGGATCATCGGGTAGACGCAGGGCGTGAAGCTGGTCAGGATC
>VGIY01000364.1 GCA_016867695.1 Candidatus Eiseniibacteriota bacterium
TTCGCCCGTGTTGCTCGGCTCCGTCGACACGGTCGACGAATTCGTCTACATCGAGCGTCTGGCCGTATCGGGGTCGTACGCCCTCCTCGCAACGGGCATCGGGCTCCAGATCGTGGACGTGAGCGACGCCCAGGCGCCGTTCCTGGCGACCAGGGTCGGTACCTGGGGCGCGGTGTACGGCGTCGCGGTCGCGGGCGATCTCGCCTACACCGCGGAAGACGGATCGGGGATCACCGTGATCGACGTCGCCAACCCGGACCTGACGGCTCGGACCGGGACCGCGCTCCCCTCCGAGTGGGTCACCGACGTCGTCGTCCGCGACGGCCTCGCCTATGTGGCCTCGCTCGACTCGGGGCTTTCCATCCTCGATCTCACCGACCCGGACGCGCCGGCCACGCTGAGCACGATCGGAACGCTCAGCAGCGCCGCCTACGTGGCCCTCCACGGCGACTACGCGGCCGTCCTCGACTACAACTCGACCCTCCGCCTCATCGACGTCTCCAACCCGGCCGAGCCGGAGAGCGTGGGCTCGTACCAGCTTCCGGACCTCGTGAGCGGCCTCGCGGTGGACGCCGTCTTCGCGTTCGTCTCGGTCGACTGGTGGGGGGTGTTCGTGATCGACATATCTGATCCCGCCCACCCGCAGCATCTCGCCACCGCGTCCGATGTCGACATGCCCGCGCAGATCGTGGCCGACTACCCTTGGGTCTATGTCAACGACGCGTGGAACGGGCTCCGGGTCCTGGACGTGAGCGACCCGTGGAACCCTGAGGTCGTCTACACGAACTACGACGCCTCCGGGGCGCTGGCGCTGAACGGGAGCCTTCTCTACGTGGCCGCCCTGGATCTCATGGTCTTCGACGTGACCGACCCCGCGGCCCCGGCCCTGCTCGGCTCGGCCGGCTTTCCGGGGGGAGCGGAGCGGATGACGGTCGCGGGGGATCTTCTCTACGCCTCCGGGAACGGGCTCCACCTGTTCGACATCAGCGATCCCGAGGCCCCGGTCTATGTGGGTGTGGCCCCGACGTGGGGGATCGCCCGTTCCGCGGCCGTCAGCGACAACCGCGTCTACCAGGCGGCGGAGCTAGGGGGTCTCGAGATCTTCCTGCCCCACTGCACGGCTCAAAGCAGGATCGATGAACCGCCCGTCCGTCCATCCGGTCTGGCGGCGGCGATCGGGGCCTGGCCGAATCCGCTCGCTCCGCGGACGTCCATCTCCTTCGCCCTCGCGGAGGCGTGCCCGGTGGAGCTCACCGTCCACGATGTCGCCGGGCGCCGGGTCGCGACGCTCGCGCGGGGACGGCACGAGGCTGGCAGCCACGCCGTCTCCTGGGACGGCCGGGACGCATCCGGGCGGGACGTGGCGGCGGGCACCTACTTCCTGCGGCTGGTCGCGGGGGAGAGGACGGCGACGAAGAAGGTCGTGCAGACCCGGTGAAGCCAAGTCATGGTTGCGGACGAAGGTGCGGCGGGTCTGGTCACCCCGGCGAGGGCTTCGAGGACATCGAGAAGACGCTCGCGGTCATCTCTCATAGGAGGACAGCCTCGCGAAGAACGCGGTCGCGGATTCGGGGCCTCAGGCCTTTCTCAGTGACCACATCCACTCTGCGATTGAGGAGATCCTGCAGGTCCATGAGCATGGCCCCCAGATCAAACAGCGATCGCCCAGGTTCCATGTCCACCAGGAAGTCGACGTCGCTGTCAGGCGCTGCGTCCCCCCGAGCCACGGAACCAAAGACCCGTAGGCGGCGCGCTCCGTGGCGCGCGGCTATCTGCAGGATCTCACGGCGCTTGCTGCGCACCAGGGCTTCGATCTCCATGAGACGCACCTCCCTACGGCTTGCGGGTTGGGATTGTCACCTGCCGTCTCCAAGGAGTCCAGCCCGAGCCCCCCTGTCCCAATGGGCTAGCCGGCCGTCTCGAGGCGTGCAGGTCGGATGATCCGGCGCTAGAAGGGCCGGCTAACCCGTTGAATGCATAGTGGTTTGTATCCCACCTCCCGCCGCACGAACCCGCCCGAATCCGCGAATCCGCCCTGGAGGGACGCTACTCGCCCGAGCCGATCGCGATTCCCCGCGGCGCACGAACCCGCTGCAGCCGCCGCCGCACCCGGCTGGCGTAGGCCCCGTAGTAGCGCACCAGGTGTTGCCGCGGCGCCGGGATCTGCCGCACCACATGATGGATCCACTCCAGCGGATCGAGGAGAAGCTCGGTCCGCCCCGTGCGCGGATGCCGCGGCGTGATCACCTGCACCTGACCATCCGCGGTCAGGCGCACGTCCTTGCTGGGCATCGGCACCCGCGCCATACCAGGGCGTGGACGTGCGGGTGGAAGCTCGCCGCGTACGACCCGAAGGTCTGGATCGAGGCGACTAACCCGGGGATCGCCCGGCGATCACCGAGGCTTGGCCTGGCAGCTCGGGCAGAAGTTGCGCGTATGGCACGAGAAGGCCAGCAGGTGCTCGCCCCCGCAGCTCGCCGGGAAGACGCCCCATGGGTCGGCCGAACGGACATCCTTCCGCTCGCGCAGCCGCGAGCGGTCGCCCGCGCACCGTTGCTCGACTCCGCACCCCTCGATCGACTACGATCCCCGCTCGAGCAGCGGACATCCCCGGAAAGGCGGAGCGACCGATGAGACAAGACCCTGCAGACGAAGGCGCGCGCCGGACGGCGGAGAGCCGATCGCAGTCGGACGCTGCTTGGAAGGCCGCGGTGCCTCGCAGGGCGCCTGCCCCCGGCGCCCCCGCCCTGCCCTTTCCCCGCGCCGCGGGGCGCGGCCTCCGCAGCCTGCTCTGCCTGGCGCTCTGCGCCTCGACGGCGCACGCCGCGGGTCACCTGCGGGTCGAGACGACGCTGCCGGGATCGCTGGAGCTCGAGCACGCTTCGGGCTGGACGCGGGAGGCGGCTCTCTCGGCCGGGGCGCAGATGCTCTGGGACTTCCCCGCCGGCGAGTACCTCCTGCGCTTCCGCCCCGCCGGCGAGCGCGCGCCGCAAGAGAGGGGCGCGACGGTGGGAGACGAGACGGCGGGAGAAGAGACGGCGGGAGAAGAGACGGAGTACCCGGCGGCCGCGACCGTCTGGGACGACTTGACGACGCTCGTCGAGATCGATCCCGCCGCGGGACCGCCGCGGGCGAGCGCCGGCCACGGCGACGGCCGCGGCGCGCTGCTGCTCCTCCCGGCGGCGCTCACGGCCCGGCTCCCGGGCAGCGTCTCGAGGCAGGTCGAC
>VGIY01000365.1 GCA_016867695.1 Candidatus Eiseniibacteriota bacterium
GAAGCGGACTTTCGGCCGCGCCGGCCCGACCCTGCGCGGCGTCCGCGCTCGCTTTCGCCCGGAGCTCGGACCGGGCGCATCCGCGGCTCGGAGGCTGCGAGACGACCAGACGCGAGTACGGCTGGCCTCCGGCGCGGGATTCCCTGGCGCTGGCCGCCCTGGAGGAGTTGCTGGTCCCGGGGCCGGCGTCCCGGACGGGCCCGGCCTGCCGCCGGCTGGGCGTCGAGGCGCCGCTCTTCGTCACGATCGGCGCGGTCGATCCCCCGCCGGACTCGCTGTGGGCATCTCTCGCGCGGCAGGTCTCGGCGGCGCTCGACGGCGCGAGGGTGCGGACGGCGGAGCGGACGCTCCTCGGCCACACCACCGGGCCCTGCTTCCCGCCGTATCACCTGGACATCCGCGCGTGCGGGGACTCGGCCGCCGTAGGGGCGTTCCTGAAGGCGTTGCCCGGCGCGGCGTGGCAGGGTTTCGCGGTCGCGGGCGAGGCGCGGGAGCGGGAGTTCCTGCTCACCGCGGGGACGAGCCTGCAGTCGCCCTCCGTCACGCTCGGCCTGCGGCGAGGCGCGGCGCGCCCCGACCAGGAACGCCCGCCGGGCGCGGAGTGAGATCGCCCGGGGGCCGGGCAGGACGCGCCAGCCGCGGCGCCGCGACCTTCGCCGGGATCGCCGCCGCGGGTCGCGAGGACGAACGGACATCGGCGTCATCGAGGTCGGCATGAGCATCTTCCGCTTCGTCCCCCTGCGGTCGGGTGCCGTCGCGGCGCTGATCGGGCTGCTCGCGGCGGGCTGCTCCGAGGAGAGCGGCACGCGGCCGGTACCCGGGCCCAACGAGCAGGGCTTCGTGCTCGGCGACACCGCGGGCGTGCGGCTGGACCTGCCCGCGGGCGGCGTCTACCGCGACGCCCTCTCGGGAATGGCCTTCGTCTTCCCGGAGGGCGCCGCGGGCAGGCTCGTGCGCGGCGAGATCGTCTCCGGACCGGAGCGGCCCTGGGAAGGCGGGCGCGGGCTCCACCTCTCGTTCAGCGGCCGCCAGCCGGTCCAGGCGCGCCTGCCCCACACCGCCGGGGGCTGCGAGCTCGTGCTCTGCTACGGCCCGGCCCAGGGAGCCTGGGCCGACGGAGTCCGCACGCGCTGGTCGGCGCTGCCCGTCGCCGACACGCTGCGCGCCCCGGCCGGCGATTCGCTGCTCGTCTGGCTGGGGGTCCCGGGGCCGGCCGGCGGCGCGCGCTGCCAGGCGGGAAGCGCTCACTGGTTCTTCGAGTTCGCCCCGGGAACGGCGGTCGCCGACACGCTGGCCGCCGCGAAGGCGCGGGCGCGGCCCCTGATCGCCCGGTGGCTGGACGCGCTCTCGCCGGCGACGCGCGCATCGTGCCGCGCGCGGATGGAGGGGGACCTGCCGCCGGCCTTCTACCCTGACGGCCTCTACTACAGCGGCTTCGCGCGCCCCTGCGCGGGCGGCGGCCGGGCGGCCGCGCGCATCGGGGTGGGGGAGTCGCCGAGCCGCGTCCGGCTCGCCCGGCAGCTCGGCTACTACTTCACCCACCTGCTGATGGGCGACGAGGCCTTCGCCGACCTGGAGGCCTCGTCGCCGCTGGACCCCGGATTCGGCCGCTATCAGTTCGGGCGCGTCGGGCTGATCCACGACCTCGCCTGCTTCCACGAGCACCTGCTCACCGGAGCCATCGAAGGGGCTGGCGACCCGGCTCAGCCGGCGCTCTACTTCCTGCCGGCGCGGCCGGCGCCCTTGCCGGCGACGACCGACGTCCCCTCACTGCAGGGCTACGGCGTGCTGCTGCTGCACGCGCTGACGCGGCAGGACTCCTCCATGGTCAGCCTGACGGGCGAGGCCGTGCCGCTGCTGCCCGTCGGCTGGGACTACGCGCGCCTGGCCGGCGGCGTGATCGCCGCCGCGGGAACGAATGTGGACGAACTGCGCCAGGCGATCGCCACGCGGCTCTCGACGGAGGGTCTGGGCGACCGGCTGGCGCTGCTCGCCGCGGCGACGGGTTGGGCTTACTCCGCCGCGGCGACGGTCACCGATACCTCGGCCGTTCCCGTGCCGGGCGCGACGGTGCGCAACGTCATCCTCGTCGACGGGCGCGAGTTCGCTAGCGCCCCGCAGCCGTTCACGGCGGACGAACGCGGCCGCGCGCAGATGCATCCGCTCTTCCCCGGGCCGAGCACGCTGCGCGTGGAGATGCCGGGGGACACCTTCGCGGTGGCGCTGCGCCGCGACTGGGAGCTGCCGACGAACGCGCCGCCCCAGGCCCTCACGCTGGTGCCCTGGCGCCAGCTCGACCGGCTGAACAAGCTGCGCATCGCCTTCGATCTCGCCTTCGCCCCGGGAGGCAGCGACACGCTGCCCCGCGCGACGCTACGGGCGACGTTGACGATGTACGCCGGCGACCTCGTCTTCGCCGGCGACCGGATCACGCTCCCGGGCCGCTACGCCTTCCCCTGCGATCCCGGGGGGACGAAGGACTGCTGGGAGATCGACTCGCTGCGCATCGCCTACTCGCTGCTGACCGGCGAGGTCGAGGAGCTGCGCTTCCGGCTGGCCGAGGGGCGACATCCGCCGACCGCTCTCAGGCTGCGCGCGCGCCCCGGGGCGCACGCCTCGATGCTCGGCTGCAACCAGGTCTTTTTCGCCAAGCTCGTCCAGGCCGATGCCGTGCGCGTGGGCGAGGTCCTGGATCTCTCGCTGGCCGACGCCCTCGGCGGCGCCTACACGGCCGCCGACCTGGTCGGCGGCGCCAACATGGTGCAGGTCTACGCCTACCGCGGCTGAGGCAAGTAGCGTCGGGGGCCCGGCGGGCCCCCGGGGGGTGGAGCGAGCGGGGCCGGGATCCGCGAGCGGCCGCGAGGCAGGCGCGGCGGTGGACCGGGCTAGGGGGCGCGGAGTCGTCCGGGGGGGGCGTCACCCGCCCGCCTTCTCCTTCAGGGCATCGACGTACTTCTCGTCCGCCGGAGCCAGGATGCCGCGGCGCTTCATGGACGAGATCTGCTCGTAGGCCTTGCGCCACCACGCGCGCGCATCGTCCTGGCCCGACTTCTCCGCGATGTCGGCCATGCGCCAGTAGCTGACTATCAGATCCCGCTGCCAGCCCGCGTTCGAGGGATCGGCCGCGGCCAGACGCTCCAGAATCGCCTGAGTTCCCCGGTAGGCTTTGAGCGCGCCGGCCCGATCGCCCTGGGCAAGCAGCACGTCGCCGACTTTGAT
>VGIY01000366.1 GCA_016867695.1 Candidatus Eiseniibacteriota bacterium
TCCCCTCTGGCGGGCGCGACGGAACCCCAGCGCCGAGGAGGGCCGGAAACCGGCGGCGCCTCCGCCGAGGACGATTCGCTCCTGCTCGAGGAGATCGACTGGCTGATCGACAGCCTGGCCGTCTTCTTCGACTCCCCCGGCGTGGCGGCCGACTTCGGCGCCGAGTTCCCGGACATCTCCGACAGCCTCGCCGCCTTGACCCAGGCGCGGCTGCCCTCGACCGAGGAGATCTTCGACTATCCGGTGACGATCAACCGCCGGGTGCTCACCTGGATCGACTTCTTCCTCGGGCGCGGCCGGAAGAGCTTCGAGCGGAGTCTGGTCCGCTCGGGCCGCTACCTGGCGATGGCCCGCGAGACCTTCCGCCAGGAGGGCATCCCGCAGGATCTCGTCTTCCTCGGCCACGTCGAGAGCGGATTCCAGGTCAACGCTCTCTCCCACGCCCGCGCGCTCGGGCTGTGGCAGTTCATGCGCGGGACGGCCAAGCTCTGCGGACTGCGCTGCGACGCCTATGTCGACGAGCGACTCGACCCGGAGAAGGCGACTCGCGCGGCGGCCCGTCACCTGGGCGACCTGTACGAACGCTACGGCGACTGGTATCTGGCCATGGCCGCCTACAACGCCGGGCCGGGCGGCGTCGATCGGGCGATCCAGCGCAGCGGCACGCGCGACTTCTGGCAGATCGCCCAGACGCGGCGCCTGCACCACGAGACGCGCAACTTCGTCCCCGCCATCCTGGCGGCGACGATTCTCGCCAAGTCTCCCGGGGCCTACGGCCTCACCGAGGAGACCGACGCGGCGCTGAACTACGACACGATCACGGTGGGCGAGCCCATCGACTTGCGCGTCATCGCCCGCAGCACCGGGATGCAGCTCTCTGAACTCGAGCGGCTGAACCCCGCCCTGCTGATCGGCCAGACGCCGCCGCTGGCGGAGAAGTACGAGCTGCACGTGCCGCTCGGGCTCGGTGACACCACCGCGCGACGCCTGGCGCAGATCCGCCCCGAGGAGCGGCTGCTCCACGAGCGCCACAAGGTCCGCAGCGGCGAGAATCTCGCCGTCATCGCCAAGCGCTACGGAACGACCGTGAGGGCGATCCAGGATGCCAACCGCCTGGGCCGCCGCACGCTCATCCACGCCGGGCAGACGCTGCTCATCCCCGGCCGGGGCGGGAGCGCGCGCAGCCCGCGCGAGGACTATGTCGCCTCCGGCGGCGATCCGGTCGCGCATCGGGTGCGCCGCGGCGAGACTCTCTCCCGCATCGCCGCTCTCTATGGGGTCGGCCTGGATGCGCTCCTCAAGGCCAACAAGCTCTCCAATCCCAACCGTCTCCAGGTGGGCCAGCAGCTCACGATCCCGGTCGGGCGCGCGGCGACCAAGCCCGCCGCTCCGCCCGAGCCTGCCATCGCGGATGCCGCGAGCGGGGGGCCGGGGTTCCAGGTGGAGGTTCTCGCCTCGCGCGCGCTGATGGCGCGCAACAACTCCGAGACGCTCGGGCGCGTGCCCTCGACGGCGCACATCGTCGAGCACGCCCGGCTGGAGATCGGCACCGCCGAGGTGGACGACGATGGTCCCGGGCAGGCGGGCAAGACCTCGCGCGCGCAGGCGCAGCGCCCCGCCGCGGGCGCGGGCACGCAGACGCAGACCTACACCGTGCGCCGCGGGGACACTCTCGGCAAGATCGGCCAGCGATTCGGCGCCACGGTCGCCCAGTTGCGCGGCTGGAACAACCTGCGTTCCGGGGCTCTGATCTACCCGGGCCAGAAGCTGGCCGTGTCCGCTTCCGCCGCCCCCCCCCAGGCGTCGCTGGCGCAGCGCGGAGAGAGCCCCGCGCAGGGCGCGAACAGGACGCATGTGGTCAAGCGGGGCGATTCGCTCTGGAAGATCGGTCAGCGCTACGGCGTCAAGACCGACGACATCGCGCGCTGGAACGGCATCAGCCGCTCGGCGAAGCTCCTTCCCGGCCAGAAGCTCAAGATCCTCTAGCCATCATCTGGGTCCGGCTCACTGCACGCGGGCTTCGGGGGCGCGCCCCAGACGTGCCGGGAGGCGCGAGGCTCCGCCCGAAACCTCGTTCGCCGGGCCGTGTACCCATCCCCGTCGGGTCGTCGATCCGGCCTCGGTGTTCGGCGGCCCCGCCGATGCAACGAGAGGGCAAGGGCCTGTTGGCGGGCGACCGGGATCCACGACCGGCGCCGGCAAGGGGCGCGGTGACCCCGGAGACGAAACGAGCGTGCGAGAAGCCGGAGGAGGCCCCGACCGGGGGATCGCCGGCCGCCGCGATGGATCGAGCGGGATGAGACGGCAGGAAAGAGGCTTCATGAAGGACCTTTGGGTTTTCGGAGCGGTGATCCTGGCGTGGGTCCTGCTGCAGGCGGTGATCCTCCCCAGGCTCGGGATCTCCACCTGAATGCGCTCTGCCTGCCGGGTGGCGGGCGAGCCGAAGCGGACGGCGGGCGGCGATCCCCCTGCGGCGGCCGCGGGGGCCGCCGGAACCGCGAGGGCCGCCGGAACCGCCGGGGCCGCGGGGACCGCTGGGGACGCCGGAACCGCCGGAACCGCCGGAACCGCCGATGAGTGACCTCTCCGATCCGGCGAGCCTGGGCAGCGCGCGAGGGGGGCCATCCGGCGGCCCTCTCTTCGAGACTCTCTCGCTGCCGGGGCTCGAGTTGCGCAATCGCCTGGTCCGCTCGGCGACCGCCGAGGGATTCTGCCGCGACGACGGCACGCCCGACTCCAGGTTGGCGGCGCTCTACGGCGATCTCGCCGGTGGCGGGGTGGGCCTGATCATCACCGGCCACGCCTACGTCCTGGCGCGCGGCCGCTGTCACCGCGCCATGCTCGCCGCCGACCGCGACGAGATGATCCCTCACTTCGCCGCCCTCGCCCGCGCCGCCCGCGAGCAGGGCGCGCGCATCGCGCTCCAGATCAATCACGGCGGCCGGGCCTGCGGTCCGGATGCGGTGCCCGATCCGGTCGCCCCCTCGGCGGTGGCCGCCGATCTGGCCAACCCGCCACCCGCGCAGCTCGACGAGGCGGGCATCGCCGAGATCGTCGCCGCTTTCGCCGCGGCGGCGCGCCGGGCTCGCGAGGGAGGCTTCGACGCCGTGCAGATCCATGCCGCTCACGGCTATCTCGCCGGCCAGTTCCTCTCGCCCCTGTCCAACCGCCGCGGCGACCGCTACGGCGGCGACCTCCCCGGCCGCGCGCGCTTCC
>VGIY01000367.1 GCA_016867695.1 Candidatus Eiseniibacteriota bacterium
AGAAGCTGGAGAAGACCTTCTCGGGGATCAAGGACATGGGACGGCTGCCCGGCCTGGTCTTCATCCTCGACACGAAGCGCGAGCACATCGCCGTGCGCGAGTGCCAGCGCCTGGGGATCCCCTCCATCGGGGTCGTCGACACCAACGCCGACCCGGAAGAGGTCACCTATCCGATTCCGGGCAACGACGACGCCGTGCGGGCGATCAAGCTCTACACGCGTTTCCTCAGCGACGCCATTCTCGAGGCCCGGGCGAGCGCGCCCCCGCCCGAGGCGCGGCCGGCCGCGGCCACGGCGGAGACCGCCGCCCGCGGGGCCTGGTCGTCGGACTACCCCCCGGCGGGCCGCCGCTAGCGGCCGCTGGCGAGGATCCCGGACTCCAGGTCGCGGCCAACGGCGCGGCCGCGGCGGCGCGGCTGTGCGGCCGCGCGTCACAGCAGGAAGGAGTGGACGATGACGATCACCTCCGAGGCGGTGAAGCAGCTGCGGGAGCGCTCCGGCGCGGGCATGATGGACTGCAAGAAGGCGCTCCAGGAGACGGGCGGCGACGCGGAGAAGGCGCTCGACTACCTGCGCAAGATGGGCATGGCCGCCGCCTCGAAGAGGGCCCATCGCCAGGCGGCGATGGGGCGCATCGAGTCCTACATCCACCCCGGCGAGCAGATCGGAGTCCTGGTCGAGGTGAACAGCGAGACCGATTTCGTCGCCAAGACCGACGATTTCAAGACCTTCTGCCACGAGATCGCCATGCACATCGCCGCCGCGCGCCCGCTGGCGGTCGGCGAGGCGGACCTCGACCCGGCAGCCGTGGCCCGCGAACGCGAGGTGCTGCTCGAGCAGATCAAGCAGTCGGGCAAGCCCGAGTCGCTCTGGGAGAAGATCCTCGACGGGCGGATGAAGAAGTTCCACGAGGAGGTCTGCCTGCTGCGCCAGCCCTGGGTGAAGGACGGCGACCGGACGATCGAGGAGCTGCGCAAGGAGCTCTCCGGCAAGGTGGGCGAGAACATCGTCATCCGCCGCTTCGCCGTCTTCCAGGTGGGCCAGTCGGGCTGATCCGCCGGGAGCGACCCATGGCCCGTGGCGCCCGACAGCCCGCCGCTCCCGGCGCCCACCGCCGGCCGAGGCGCGTGCTGCTCAAGCTGAGCGGCGAGATGATCGGCGGCTCCTCCGGGGCGGGCTTCGCCGCCGAGGGGCTGTCGCTGCTGGCCGACCAGATCGCCGGCGCCCGCGGAGCGGGAGCCGAGATCGCGGTCATGATCGGCGGCGGAAACCTGGTCCGCGGGACGCGGGCCGGATTCCTGCCTCGCGCCGAAGCCGACGGCATCGGCATGCTCGGCACGCTGATGAACGCGCTGGCCCTGCGGGCGGCGCTGGAGAGCCGCGAGACGCCGGCCGCCGTTCTCAGCGCCTTCGCCGTCCCCCGCTTCGCCGACCTCTACCGGCCCGAGCTGGGCCGCGCCCTGCTGGCCGAGGGCCGCGTGCTGCTGCTGGCCGGCGGCACCGGACAGACGCACCTGACGACCGACACCGCCGCGGCCCTGCGCGCCCTCGAGCTCCACTGCACGCTGCTGATCAAGGCGACCAAGGTGGACGGCGTCTACAGCGCCGACCCGGCGCGCGAGCCGGGGGCGCGGCGCTTCGCCAGCCTCTCTTACGAAGAGGTGCTGGCGCGCCGGCTGGCGGTGATGGACCTGACGGCGATCACGCTTTGTATGGAAAACGGCCTCCCGCTCGTGGTATTGAATGCCACGACGCCGGGGAGCGTGGCGCGCTACCTGCGCTCGGGGCGCGGGGGCACGCGCGTCGGGGCGGTGGCGCGGCGGGCGCCCCGCCGGCGCGCCTAGCGCGCGAGGAGGAGCGATGGACGCCCAGATTCGCCGGGACGCCGAGGCGCGGATGAACAAGAGCGTCGAGAAGTTCCGCGGCGATCTCGTCGGCGTGCGCACCGGCAAGGCCTCGCCGGCGATCCTCGAGACCGTGCGCGTCGAATACTATGGTCAGACGATGCCGCTGGCGCAGATCGCCTCGATCTCCGCGCCGCAGCCGCGCCTGCTGGTCGTGCAGCCCTGGGACAAGGGCGCCGCCGAGGCGATCGTCAAGGCCATCCAGGCGGCCGATCTGGGGCTGAACCCGGCGCCCGACGGCGACCTCATCCGCGTGCCGATCCCGGCGCTGACCGAGGAGCGCCGCCGCGAGCTGGTCAAGCAGTGCAAGCGCATGGCCGAGGAGGTGCGCGTCTCGATCCGCAACGTCCGGCGCGACGCCAACGACGCGCTCGCCGAGGCGAACAAGGAGAAGCAGATCAGCGAAGACGATCTGCACCGCGCCCAGAAGGACATCCAGAAGCTCACCGACGAGCAGATGAAGAAGGTCGACGAGGCGCTGGCGACGAAGGAGAAGGACATCCTCGAGGGCTGAGCCGTGGATCGCCACCTGGGCGCCCGCATGTTGACCGGGATCGTCGCCCTCCCGGTCCTCTTTTTTCTGGTCCACCTGGGCGCGACGGCCTACCTCGCCTACACCTTCCTGGTCGTGCTCTGCGGTGCCTGGGAGTGGTGGCGCCTGAGCGGCCGCCCGGCGGGCGCGGGGGGGCTGCTGCTCGGCGTCGCCGGATCCCTCGGCGCCCTGCAGGCGGGCATCGACGCTCGACCCGAGCGCTGGCTCGTCTTCCTCGCCTTCATGCTGCTGCTCTGGACGCTGGCGGGCCTCGGCTCCAGGGACGAGGGAAGCGCCCGGCGCGCGGGGGCGGGCCTGCTCGGCATGCTCTATGTGGGGCTGCTGCCCGCGTTCCTGGTGCGCATCCGCGGCCTGGAGGGGGGGCGGGAGGCGCTGTTCCTGACCTACGCCACGGTCTTCCTCTGCGACACGGCGGCCTACTCGGTCGGCCGCGCGCTCGGGCGCCGGCCCCTCTGGCCGGCCGTGAGCCCGCGCAAGACCCTGGAGGGCGCGATCGGCGGCCTGGCCGGGGCCGTGGCCGCGGCGCTCGCCGGGATGTACGCCTTCGCCCCCGCCCTCGGGCCGGCCGGGGCGGTCGGGTTCGGTCTGATCGCCGGGATCCTCGGGCAGGCGGGCGACTTGGTCGAGTCGCGATGGAAGCGGGAGGCGGGCCTGAAGGACTCCTCGGCGATCCTCCCGGGTCACGGCGGCGTGCTCGACCGCTTCGACAACCTTCACTTCGTGGCGCCTGTTCTATACATTTACCTCACCATGTTCTTG
>VGIY01000368.1 GCA_016867695.1 Candidatus Eiseniibacteriota bacterium
TCGCTCGGCTTCGCGCTGGCCGACTCGGAGTACGCCGACCATGTGATCGTCGTCACCGACCATCTCGTCGAGGTGCCCTGCATCCCCTGGGAGATCCAGGGCATGAACGTCGACGTCGTCGTCGAGATGGAGAAGATCGGGGACCCGAGCAAGATCGTCTCCGGCACGACCCAGATCACCAAGAGCCCGACGCGGCTGCTGATCGCCGAGTACGTGGCCGACTTCATCGAGGCTGCGGGCTACCTGGGCAAGCCCTTCCAGGCGGGCGCGGGGGGCATCGCCCTCGCCTCGGTGAAGTTCATCGCCGAGCGCATGCGCGCCCAGGGGCTCAGGGCCCCCTTCGCCCGAGGGGGATCGACGAAGGTCCTGGTCGAGATGCTCGACGAGGGGCTGATCGGCGCGATCCTCGACGGCCAGACCTTCGACCTGGATGGCGTGCGCTCCATCGGCGCGCATCCGCGGCACGTCCCGACGACCCCCTTCACCAGCTACAACTATCATGGCAAGGGCAACTGGGCCCCCTACGTGGCCACCGCGGTCCTCGGGGCGACCGAGGTCGACCTCGAGTTCCGGGCCAACGTCGTCACCCACTCCGACGGCCTGCTGCTCCACGGGATCGGCGGCTGGCAGAACACGCTCTTCGGCGAGTGCTCGATCCTCGCCTTCCCCCTCTACCGCGGGCGCATCCCCATCGTCGTCGAACAGGTGACCACGGTCTGCGCGCCGGGCGAGATGATCGGCGCGGTGATCACCGAGCGGGGCATCGCCGTCAACCCGCGCCACCGCAACGGGCCCGCCATCCTCGAGCGGCTGAAGGGGTCGAAGCTGCCCCTGACGACGATCGAGGAGCTGCACGACATCGCCCGGCGGCTCTGCGGCGCGCCGCAGCCCCCGGAGATTGACCGCGATCACCCGGTCGCGGTGGTCAAGTGGGTCGACGGCACGGTGATCGACACGATCCACAGGGTGAGGGCCGCCGACTGAGCCCCCGCCCTTGGCCCCGTCCGCCCGCGGCGCGATCCGGGCCGGGGCGCGAACCCGCCCGCGGCGCGATCCGGGCCGGGCGACGGAAGTCGGGGCCCGGCCCCGCTTCCTTGACTCCCCGCGCGCGCCCCACCTATGATGCCGCACATCCGCTCTCCCGCCGGACGCGCGGGAGCGGCCGGGGGGACGCCCATGAGATCGCGGGCCATTCGGGTGCGCCTGACGGCGATCCTGCTCTGCGGGCTGACGCTCGGCGCGCTCGGTCTGCTCGAGCCGCTGCTCCGCTTCTGGCGCCAGTACCACCTGTTGGGCATCCCGGGCGGGACGCTCGTGCTCTACTACCTGGCCGCCGGGCTGGCCGTCGCCGCGGCGGCGGGCGTGCCCGTCACCCTCGGCCTGGCGCTGCGGCCGGTGCAGTGGATGCCCCTCGCGATGGCCGCCTACTACGCCTCGGCGACGGCCGCCCTGGCGGGCGTCATCGTGCTCGCCCCGATCGTCCGCTGGGAGCTCCTCGACTTCCGCTTCCACCTTTCCTACGCGGTCATCCTCCCGCTGCTCGCGCTGATCGCCGGATTCCTCGTCTACAAGGCCACGCCGCGGATCCTGCTGCCCCTCTTCGGCTGGCTCTTCGGCCGTCCCAGCGGCCGCTTCGCCCGCCTGCGCACCGCGCTCCTCCTGTTGCTCGTCGGCCTGCTCATCCCCGTCGCGCTGGTCAAGGACGCGCGCAGCCGCTACGCGGACGCCGGGCGCCCTGCGCGCCCGGATCTGGCCACCCGGCCGAGCGACGACCCGGTGCAGAACGTTCTCCTGATCACGATCGACGCGCTGCGTCCCGACCACCTGCAGGGCTACGGATACGCGCGCCCGACCTCGCCGAACATCGACTCCCTGGCGGCGGAGGGGACGCTCTTCACCCACGCCTTCGCCCAGGCCAACTGCACGGAGCTGAGCTTCGGGGCGATCTACACGTCGCTGTACCCCTTCGCGCACGGCGTGCAGCGCCGCGCCGGGCTGGCCAGCCGCCTGCCGGCGGCGACCGAGACGATCGCCGAGCTGATGCGCGACGCGGGGCTGCGCACCTTCTGCCTGGCGCCCAACCCCTACCTCAAGCGCGAGTGGGGCCTGACGCAGGGTTTCGACAGGGTCGAGGAGTTCCACTACGGCTATCGCTCGCTCCTGGCGGTGCGCGTGCTGCGCGAAGCGGGTCTGGTGCGCATGCCGGAGATGATCGCCCACCTCGACGTGCCCCGCGCCCGCGTCGTCGTCGATCGCGCCGTGCGCCTGCTGGCCGAGACGCGCGGGCAGCCGTTCTTCATGCACGTCCACTTCATGGATGTCCATCACCCCTACATCCCCCCGGCTCCCTACCAGGAGATGTTCCGCACCCCGGGGGCGACGAGCATCTCCGCCGCCCAGTTCTGGCGCCGCGGATGGCCGATCTTCTCCATGCTTCCCTCGGAGGAGGAGCTGCTCCCGCCCCGCGACCTGGCGCGGCTGATCGACCTCTACGACGGGGCCATCCGCTACACGGACGACGAGATCGGCCGCCTGCTGCGCGAGTTGCAGAGACTCGGCCTGGCGCGGCAAACGATGGTCGTCCTCACCGCGGACCATGGCGACGAGTTCCTCGAGCATGGCGACATCTTCCACAAGAGCCCCTTCCTCTACGACGAGGTGATCCGCGTGCCGCTGATCGTCAGCCGGCCCGGGGCGACGGGGGGGGCGCGCTCGGACGCGCTCGTCCGCCACATCGACCTGCTGCCGACGCTGGCCGACTGGATGGGCCTGCCGCGCGTCGCCCAGGCGCAGGGCTCCAGCCTGCGGCCCCTCCTCTCCGGCGAGGGCGAGTGGGACGACCCGGCGGTCTTCAGCCAGACCTACGACGTCATCGCCCTGCGCACGCGCGCGCACAAGCTGATGTACGACCTGCGCCACGATCGCAGCTACTGCTTCGACCTGATCGCCGACCCGGAGGAGCGGACCAACCTCCAGGGACAGGGGGAGGCCTGCGGCGAGCTGGAGCCGCTGCTGGCCGACTTCCTCCGCCAGATCGCCCTGCCCCGCTCGGGGCATGCGCCGGTCGAGATCGACGCGCGCACGCGACGGACATTGGAGTCGATCGGCTACGTGGACTTCTAGGGCCGCCCGGTTCCCTCGGGGCCGCCGGCCCCGAGCAGGCGCACCAGCCAGGGCTTGTACGGCAGGCGGGAGCGCAGCAGCAGGCGTCTC
>VGIY01000369.1 GCA_016867695.1 Candidatus Eiseniibacteriota bacterium
GCAGGAGACACAGCTTGGCGGGGCGCACGACTTCCGCTTCCGTCTCGATCCGGTCACGGGCGACTCCTACCAGATCGTGATCGAGACCGAGCTGCAACGGGGCGCGCTCGTCCGCTGGGAGGACGAAATCGGCTGCATCATGGCGGAGTTCCCCTGCCCGGTCATGGCGGGGGGCTGGAACGCGTTGGCGTTGACCGCGGCAGGCGGGCACCTCGAGGCGCGCTGGACGCCGCCGCTCGGCTGGATCACCGAGCTGTTCACCGTGGAGGACCCGGTTCCGCTCGGGGAGGGGACGGTGAGCCTGGGAGTCGAGTGGCGCGCGGCCCCGGGCGGCCGCGGAGCGCAGCACACGCACTTCGACCGGGTGATGGTGCGCGAGATCGAAGCGTCCGCCGGCGTGGCCGCCTGGGCGGATCCGGCCCGACGGGCGGCGCGCGTGGCGCCCAATCCGACCGCCGGCGCGGCGGCCTTCCACCTGCCCTCCGCCGCGGCGGGACTCGAGCTCTTCGACGCCCAGGGCCGCCTGGTGCGCGTGCTCCGGGGCGGTCGACCCGCCGCCGGGGAGCGAGGGGCGGCGACTCTCCTCTGGGACGGCCGGGACGCGGCCGGCCGGAGCGTGCCCAGCGGCATCTACTCCTGGCGCCTGCTGGGCGTCGCGGATCCCGGCGCAAAGGGTGCCCAGGGGCGCGTGGCCGTGCTCCGTTAGCGCGGCCGCCGCTGGCCCGCGGGCCTGGCTAGCGCGGCCGCTGTCGGCCGCGGCCTGGTTAGCGCGGCCGCCGCTGGCCGCGGCCTGGGCGGAGTGGTAGAGTCGCACGCGATTCTCCGCAGCCGCGGCGCGGCGGGCGCGGGGCCCGGCGGGCGCGGCAACGGGCTTGCCGCCGCGCGGCGGAGGGCCCGCCGCAGCCGGGCGCGGGCCCTCGCGGCGCGGTGACTCCGCCGGGGAGGCCATGTGCGACCGAGGCTCAGGTTCCTGGAGCGGGAGACGATCGAGAGGATCCTCGGCGAGGCGCGGGAGCTGCTCGACCGGCTGGGCGTCGAGATCCACAACGAGCAGGCGCTGGCGCTGCTGGCCGACGGGGGGGCGCGGATCGACCGCGATCGCCGGCGGGCTCGCCTGCCCGCGGATCTGATCGACCGGGCGCTGGCGACGGCTCCGGGCGAGTTCAGCCTCCACGACTCGACCGGGCGGGAGACGCATCGCTTCGCCGGGGACCGGGTCCACTTCACGCCCGGCTCGGCGGCGATCCACCTGCTCGATCACGTGACGGGCGAGATGCGCCTGCCCGACACGCGCGACTACATCGCCTTCGCGAAGCTCGTCGCCGGCCTCCCGCACATCGCCGCCCAGAGCACGGCCTTCATCGCCGCCGACGTGCCGGCCGGCATGCAGGACAGCTACCGGCTGTACCTCAGCCTCCTCTACGGCGAGAAGCCGGTCGTCACCGGCGCCTTCGCCGCCGAGTCCTTCGCCCTCATGCGCGACCTGCAGATCGCCGTCCGCGGCTCTGACGAGGCGCTGCGGGCCCGGCCGCTGACGATCTTCTCCGTCTGCCCGACCGCGCCGCTGAAGTGGAGCGCGGCCACTTCCCAGAACCTGATCGACTGCGCCCGCGCCGGCATCCCGGTCGAGTACATCGCCATGCCCCTCTGCGGATTCATGGCCCCGGTGACGCTGGTGGGCAGCCTCATCCAGCACACGGCCGAGACGCTGAGCGGGATCGTCATGACGCAGCTCGCCGCGCCCGGCGCGCCGGCGCTCTACGGCGGCTCCCCGGCGGCGTTCGACGTGCGCTTCGAGACGACGCCGATGGGGGCGATCGAGACGCAGATGATCGACTGCGCCTACTGCGAGATCGGCAAGCACCTGGGATTGCCGACCCAGGCCTACATCGGCCTGAGCGACGCGAAGCGGCTCGACGCGCAGGCGGGCCTGGAGACGGCCATGGGCGCCACGCTGGCGGCGCTGGCGGGCATCAACAGCATCTCCGGTCCCGGGATGCTCGATTTCGAGAGCTGCCAGAGCCTGGAGAAGCTGGTCGTCGACAACGAGATCGCCGGATTGACGCTGCGCATGGTCGCGGGGATCGAGCCGCGGGAGGACTTCCCGGCGCTGCCCCTGTTCGAGGAGTTGCTGCGCGAGGGGCACCTGCTCATCTCGGGCCACACCCGCCGGCACCTGCGCAGCGAGCACTACTTCCCCGGCCCGGTGATCGACCGCGCGCAGCGGTCGCGCTGGCTGGACGAGGGGGGCCTGACGCTGGGCGAGCGGGCGCACCGCGAGGTGGAGCGGATCATCTCTTCCTGGCAGCCGCCGCGGCTGGCGCAAGAGAGCGCCGCGGAGATGACCAGGAGCATGCGGGCCGAGGCGCGCCGGCTGGGGATGGACGAGCTGCCGGCGAGGGAGGCCTAGCGCGCGGCGATGGAGGCGAGCGTTGCGATCGCCCTGCGCGGCGTGCTGCCGGACCGGGCCGCCGTCGAGGCGCGCCTGCGTGACGGATGGGCCGCCGGGCCCGGGCCGGAGGGGCGCGCCCGGGAGGCGGCACTGCTCCGCGCCCGGCGCACCGGCGCGCTGATCGATCGCGCGCTGGCGATCGCCGCCGAGTCGTTCGCTCCCGTCGGGCTGTGGCGCGAGCTGTCGGCCGCGGAGTTCGCCGCCGTCTACGCCGGCGAGGGGGGCAGCGCGCCCCGCTCGCCCCTGGCCGAGATCCACCCGCGCGCGGCGCACCGGGCCCTCTTCGCCGTGACGCTCGGTCCGGAGGTGGGCGAGCGCGTCGCGCTCCTCTTCGCCGCGCGGGAGTTCGCCATGGCCGCGGCGCTAGATGCCGCGGCCTCGCTGGGCGCGGAAGCGGCGGCCGATCGCCTCGAGGAGGCCTATCGTGCCCGCCTGGAGACTCGCGGCGATCCGGTGGCCGGGATGCGCTTCCTGCGCTACAGCCCCGGCTACTGCGGCTGGCACATGAGCGGCCAGCGGGCGCTCTTCGCGGCGCTGCGGCCGGAGCGGATCGGAGTGCGGCTGCGGGCGAGCCAGCTCATGGAGCCGCTGAAGTCGGTCTCCGGCGTGATCCTCGCCGGCCCGGCGGAGATCCACGATCACGCCGGCGACTATCCGTTCTGCGGCGACTGCCGCACGCGGGAGTGCCGCGAGCGGATCGACCGGCTGCTCGGCGCTCGTGAGGGAGGGAAGCGTTTCGACGGCGACGGCGCCGGA
>VGIY01000370.1 GCA_016867695.1 Candidatus Eiseniibacteriota bacterium
TCGATCGCCTTCAGACGCTTCATCGCCTGCTCGGTGATCACCCGGGCTGGGGGCACGAGCAGGTAGGCGTAGGCCTTGCGCGCCGATCGCCCGACGCGGCCGCGAAGCTGATAGAGCTGCGCCAGGCCGAGGGTGTCGGTGCGATTGACGAGGATCGTGTTCACGTTGGGCATGTCCAGGCCCGACTCGATGATCATCGTCGCCACGAGCACGTCGTACTCGCGGGCGAGGAACTTGCGCATGACCTCCTCGAGCTGGCGCTCGCGCATCTGGCCGTGCCCGACGGCGATGCGCAGGTGCGGCACCAGCCCGCGCAGGTAGTTGGCCAGCGCGTCGATCGACTCGACCCGGTTGTGGACGAAGAAGCTCTGTCCCCCGCGATCCGCCTCGCGCATCAGCGCGTAGGCGATGACCTCGTCGCCGAACTCGACGATCTCGGTCTGGATCGGCCGGCGGTCGCGCGGCGGGGTGTGGATCGTGCTCATGTCGCGGGCGCCCATCAGCGCCATGTTGAGCGTGCGCGGGATCGGCGTAGCGGTGAGCGTGAGCACGTCGACCTGGGTGCGCAGTTGCTTCAGGCGCTCCTTGTGGCGCACGCCGAACCGCTGCTCCTCGTCGACGATGATCAGGCCGAGATCCTTGAAGCGTACGTCGCGGGAGAGCAGCCGGTGCGTGCCGACGACGACGTCGACTCGGCCGGCGGCCAGCGCGGCCAGCGCCTCGCCGATTTCCTTCGTCGAGCGGAAGCGGCTGAGCATCTCGACCCTGACCGGGTAGCCCTTCAGCCGCTCGCGCACCGTGTCGTAGTGCTGCTGGGCGAGCAGCGTGGTGGGCACGAGCATGACCGCCTGCTTGCCGTCCATGACGCACTTGAACGCCGCCCGGATCGCCACCTCGGTCTTCCCGAATCCGACGTCACCGCAGACCAGGCGATCCATCGGCGCGGGGCGCTCCATGTCCTCCTTGACCTCCTCGATCGCCTTGAGCTGGTCGGAGGTCTCCTCGTAGGGGAAGCGCGCCTCCATCTCCGTCTGCCAGACGGTGTCGGGCGGGAAGCCGTAGCCGGGGCGCGTCTTGCGCTGGGCGTAGAGGCGCATCAGCTCGCCGGCCATCTCCTTGATCGACTTCTTCACCTTCGCCTTGGTGCGCGCCCACTGCCCCGAGCCGAGACGGCTCAGGACCGGACGGTGGCCCTCCTCCGCGGCGTACTTCTGCACCAGGTTGAGCTGGTCGACGGGAATGAAGAGCTTGTCGCCGGCGGCGTACTCGATCTTCATGCAGTCGGTGAGCTGGCCGTCCACGGGAAGCCTCTCGATCCCGCGGTAGGCGCCGATGCCATGGTCGATGTGGACGACGAAGTCGCCCGGACGCATGGCCAGCAGCTCTTTCAGCGAGATCCCCCGGCTGAAGCGGCGCCCCGCGCGGCGGCGGCGCAGGCGCTCGAAGATCTCGTGGTCGGTGAGCACCGCCAGGCCAAGCTCGGGCACGGCGAAGCCGCCGGCCAGGTTGCCGACGGCGAAGGAGGCGGGGACGCCCTCCATCAGCTCCTCGAGCCGCTCACGATGGTGGCTCGTGTCGCAGAGGACCGTGACCAGGAGCCCCCGGGCCCGCAGGCGGGCGATGTAATCGCGAGTGAGCGCCAGGTTGCGCCCGAACCGCTCCTGCGCCTGCGTGGGCAGCGTGAAGTAGCGCGTGGCATAGGGCAGCAGCAGCGCCTGCTCCTCGACGTCGCTCCAGGCGTGCCCGTCCTCGATGAGGCCCGCCTCGACGGCCGCGGCGTCCCGGCCGGCGTGCCGCATACCCGCTACGCCGCCCGGGTGGCCGCCGTGCGCACCGTCGCCGCCCGCCGCGTCATCGCCGGCGTCGCCGAGCGCGCGGCCGAGCACCGCCGCGCCATCGCCAGCATCGCCGCCGCCCGCCGCGTCATCGCTCAAGTCTCCGCCCGCGTGGCCGTCCGCCGCGTCCTCGTCGGCGGGCAGCTCGCCGCGCCGGGCGCTGCTGCGGGCGAGGATCTCGCGCCAGCCGGCGGCGCGGCGGCTCACGCGCGGGACCTCCTCGAGCGGGTCGGGCGGGTGGAGCTGCTCGCCGGCCGTCCAGCCCTTGTTGCGCGGCCGCTTCTCCCTGGGGGCGCTCTCCTCAGCGGGCGGGCGGCGGGCGCCCACCCCGACATGCAGCACGGGGTGTCCGCGAGTCAGCCCGCCTATGCCGTCCTCGATGATGAAGAGCTCGGCGGGAGGCGAGAAGAGCCTCTTCAGCGGCGTCTCCTCGGCGGAGGCGGCCAGTTCCTCGGCCGACGGGACCGCCTCGCGCGCCGACTCCCATCGCGCCTCGAGCAGCAGCGGGTCGTCGGCCACGACGAAGGCGCCCGGACCGGCGAAGTCGAGCAGCGAGACGACCGGGATGCCGAAGGTCGATGGCATCCACTCGATCCCCTCGAAGCTCCCCTCGCCGCGCAGCAGCCCCAGGTGCTCGGCGAGCGGCCCGTCGGCGGGGATCGCGCCTCGCGCCTGCGCCCGCGCCCAATCCTCCTCCTCGACGACGATTTCCCAGAGCGGCAGGAGCGTGAACTGCTGCAGCACCGCCTTGGAGCGCTGGCTGAAGACGTCGAACTCGCGCAGCGAGACGATCTCGTCGTCGTCGAACTCGATCCGCACCGGGTTGAGGTAGCCGAAGCCGTAGACGTCGACGATGCCGCCGCGGCGGCTGAAATCGCCGTACTCGCCGACCAGCGGCTGGGGCTGGTACCCGAGGCGCACGAGCCGGGCGAAAAGGTCCTCCATCATCCAGCGCTCGCCGACCCGCAGCGTCTGCACTCCCCGGGCGAAGTGCCGCGGGTCGGGAACGCGCCGGAAGAGCGCGTCCGGCGTCGTCAGTACGACCCACGGCCGCGCCGCCGGGTCTCCCTCCGGCAGCAGGCGCGCCAGCGTCTCGATGCGCGCGGCGCGCTGGCGCGCCCGGGGGATCTGCAGGTCGTAGGGCTCGACGCCCGAATCGGGGAAGTGGGCGACGCGCTCGAGCTCGAGCAGGAAGGCGAAGTCCTCCCGCGCGTCGTCGAGCGTGGAGGCGTCGGCGGCAAGGTAGACGAGGGGCCCGACTCCGCGGGCCGCCGCCTCGCGCGCCAGGTAGGCGGCGGCGGCCGTGACGGCCGAGCCGCGCAGCCCGATCAGGCCGGCGTGATCCTCCGCGGCGGGCGCGCCGGCGG
>VGIY01000371.1 GCA_016867695.1 Candidatus Eiseniibacteriota bacterium
CGCGGATCTTCTACGAGCGTCACGGCCGAACCGAGCAGTACCGCGCCTGGGCCGCGCGCATCAAGGAGGAGCGCCGCGTGTTCCTGCTCAAGATGGGCGTCGAGGAGGAGATCCTGGATCAGGTGCACTACCGGCTGGCCCTGTAGGGGCGGGCGGGATCCCGCCGACGCCCCTCAGTCGATCCCCCGCTCCTCCAGCTCATCCTCGTCCAGCCCGAGGTAGTGTCCCAGCTCGTGGTAGAGCGTCGTGGCGATCTCCTCGCGCAGCTCCTCGCGCGTGCGGCAGGCGCGCTCGAGGTTGCGCTTGTAGAGGTAGATCGCCGCCGGGACGTCGGGGACCTCGAAGGAGGACTCCTCCCGCAGGCTCCGGCCGACGAAGAGCCCGAGCAGGTCGGGTGCCAGGCCCTCCCCCTCGGGGTGCGCAAGCAGCGCGCGAGGGGGCAGATCCTCGACCACGACGGGCACCTCGCCGAGGCGCCCGCGGATCGTCTCGGGCAGCAGCGCCTCGGCCTCGTGGAGGATCTCCTCGAACTCGGCGCGGGCGATGCGCAGCGGCAGCGGGAAGGCGCTCGGGTCCTCCGCGTGGGCCGCCTGGTAGTCCTCCTCCGCCTCCTCCAGCCGGCCGAGATGCTCGCGCACCTGCGCCAACAGGTAGGCCATCAGGCCCGGATCGAGGTCGCTCGATTCGAGCGCCGTGAACTCCGCCTCGGCCTCCTCGAAGCGCGCCAGGTCGAGGTGGGCGAGGGCGACGTAGTAGGCGTGCAGGAGCTCGTCGCCGACCCGCTCCGCGATCGCCTCCAGCTCGGCCAGCGCCTCGACCGCCTCGCCCTCCTCGAGCGTCAGCGCCGCGGCGAGGAAGCGCACCTCCGGGTGGTCGCCGATGCGCCTGGGCAGGCGCCCCAGCTCCGCATAGGCGGCGTCCAGGTCACCCGCCTCGAAGGCGTCCCAGCCGCGCTCCAGCCGATCATGCTCCTCGGGTGTCAGCTCGCGCTCCGGCCGCGGATCCCGTTCCCTGCTCATGCGCCTCCCGTCTGGCCTGCCTTGATGCCGAACACCTCGGCCATTCCGTAGAGCCCGGGCCCGCGCCCCCTGACGAAGCGCGCCGCGGCGACGGCCCCCGCCGCGAAGGCGGCGCGGCTCTCGGCTCGATGGACCCACTCGAGCCGCTCGCCCGGCCCGGCGAAGACGACCCGATGTTCGCCGAAGACGTCGCCCCCGCGCAACGAGTGGATGGCGATCTCGCCCGGCTTCCTGGCGCCCGCGGCGGGCCCGCGCCCGTAGAGGCGGGTCGAGGCGGGGCGCATCCTCTCGAGCAGCGCGGCCAGTCGCATCGCCGTGCCGCTCGGGGCGTCCTGCTTGCGCCGGTGGTGCATCTCGACGATCTCGATGTCGTAGCCGTCGGGCAGCCGCTCCGCCGCAGCGGCGAGGGCCCTCTCCAGAAGGGCGACGCCGAACGACATGTTCGCGGCGTGGACCACCGCGATCCGCCGCGCCGCCTCGGCCAGGGCCTGCATCTCCCGATCGCCCAGGCCGGTCACGCCGGAGACGAGCGGCGTCGCCGCCGCGAGAGCGGCCCGGGCGATGCCGGGAGTCGCCGCGGCCGCGGAGAAGTCGAGGATCGCGTCGCACTCCCCGGCCCGCAGGTCGAGCCGCTCGGTCAACTCCACGCCGCCGGCCGGCCGGCCGAGGAGCGGGTGGCCGGGCCGCTCGATCGCCCGCACGAGGCGCAGGCCCGGCTCCCCTTCGACGGCGGCGACGATCGCGGCGCCCATCCTGCCGGCGGCGCCGCAGAGGGCGATGCGCAGCGGTTCCACTCGTCTCCTCCCGGGCTCCGCGGCGCGCCATCCGGCGAGGCCCGGGCGGCCCCGCCGGGCCTCGCGCGCCGCTCGCGCCCTCAGCGGCGCGCCGGCTCGAGGCCGCAGCCGGCCAGCGCTTCGTGCAGCCGTCGGGCCGATTCGGGACGCATGGGCACGAGCGGCAGCCGCGGGGGCCCGACCGCGAACCCGAGGCGGTTCATGGCCTCCTTGACCGGGATCGGATTGCTCTCCAGGAAGAGCGCCTCGGCCAGCGGCAGAAGCTCCAGGTGCAGCCGCCTCGCCTCCTCGGCTCGCCCCGCGCGC
Organism: Candidatus Eiseniibacteriota bacterium; assembly: GCA_016867695.1. Classification (GTDB taxonomy): domain Bacteria; phylum Eisenbacteria; class RBG-16-71-46; order CAIMUX01; family WJJG01; genus VGIY01. Next base: position 2,120 of record VGIY01000371.1, read on the forward strand.
TGCGCGGCGATGAGCGCCCGCATCGGCTTCGGGGCGACGTTGCCGACCACGGAGATCACGCCGGCGGCTCCCAGGCAGAGCATCGGGTAGGTCAGCGCGTCATCGCCGCAGAGCAGGGCCACGCGCTCGCCGCACAGCCGCCGGATCCAGGAGGCCTGGACGAGGTCGCCGCTCGCCTCCTTGACGGCCGCGATCCGCGGCTCATCGGCCAGCGCGGCCACCGTCGCGGGGAGCAGGTTCACGCCGGTGCGTCCCGGAACATTGTAAAGGACGATCGGCACCGGCGAGGCCTCGGCCGCTGCCCGGAAGTGGGCCTCGAGACCCGCCTGCGTGGGCTTGTTGTAGTAGGGGGTGACGACGAGCGCGCCGTCGGCGCCCAGTTCGCCCAGCCGACGGACGTTGCCGACGGTCTCCTCGGTCGAGTTCGTCCCGACGCCGGGAATCACCGGCAGGCGACCCGCCGCCTCCTCTACGACGATGCGGATGATGCGCGCGCGCTCCTCCCATCCGCGCAGCGCCGCGCTCTCGCCGGTCGTGCCGCAGGGCACGAGCCCGTCGGTGCCCGCGTCGAGGTGGAAGCGGACCAGCCCGCGCAACTTCGCTTCGTCGAGGTCGCCGTTGGGGTGAAACGGCGTGACCAGCGCGACGAGGAGACCATGGAACATGGCTGAAACCCTCCAGTCGGGAGACTGCGCGGACGATAGCCTGCCGGTCCAACCGCCGCAAGGAGCGCGACGGGGCGCGGCGCGGGGGGCGGGGCGCGGCCGCCGAGCCCCCGAGTCAACCGCGGGTTGCCTTCTCGGGGGAGTCCTGATCGGCGGTCCCTTCGCCGGCCCGCGAACCCCGCGGCGGCCGAGGTCGGCCATACGGCGCCCCGTCCGACCCGCCTCGCCGCCGGGGCGGAAGCGTCCTCGCGCCGGCCCGCCGCGACACCGAGTCGCAACGGCGCGGCCCCGCGAGGAGGCGCAGGCGCATGGATGTTTGCCGCGCGCGGGAGGGTTGTGACATACTTGACTGGTTGCCGCTCGAGAGAACCGCATCCAGGAGGCCACGCATGGAACGCCCCGCCCGCTCAGGGATC
>VGIY01000372.1 GCA_016867695.1 Candidatus Eiseniibacteriota bacterium
CAGGGCCAGCGCCAGCAGCAGGAAGAGCAGCGCCAGGATGATCAGCGAGCGGTAGACCAGCTCGGAGAGCTTCTCCTCGAGCTTCTCGCCCTGGTCCTCGTCGATCTCGAAGAGGACCGGGAAGGGAGCCTCGGCCCGGATCGCCGGCAGCGCCGCGCGCAGCGCCCGGCTGACGGCCACCGCGTTCTCGCCGCTGCGCTTGGACACCCCCGCCTGGATGACGTTCTCCCCGTTGACGCGGACGAAGTAGCCCGGATCCTCGTGACCCGCCTCGAGTCGGGCCACGCGGTCCAGCGTGATCGGCTGTCCGCCGAGCATCCTCAGCACGGTGCGGCCCAGGCGGCCGGCGGTCACCGAGTCCTGTACGCTGACCGTCCACTCCCTCCCGGACCGGAGCACCACGCCCGCCGGAAGGATGTCGTCGAGTGCCTCCAGGCGGCGGTAGACCTCGTCGGCGGTCAGCCCGAGGGCCTCCATGCGCTCCAGGTCGAGGAGCACGCGCAACAGGCGGCGGGCGCCGCCCTGCAGCTCGACGTTGGCGACGCCGGGGACCGCCAGCAGACGAGGCACGATCCAGTCCTCGGCCCGCTCGCGCAGCTCGTTGGCCGGCAGCGGCGAGACCAAGCTGACCGAGAAGAAGTTCTCGACGCGGAACTCCTCGGGCACATAGGGGATGATCACCGGCTGGCCCGCGGAGGCCGGCAGTCCGCGACGCACCGAGCCGAGCTGCTCGGAGAGGTCGAGGCGGGCGAAGTCGAGGTTCGTCCCGCGCCGGAAGGCGACCGACACCTCGCTGCGCCCCGGACTGGAGCGCGAGGTGATCTTCTCGATCGAGTGCACGCGGCGGACCGCCTCCTCGATCGGCACGGTGAGCGAGCGCTGCACCGCCTTGGGCGAGGCGCCGGTCCAGGAAGTGACGATGGTCAGCGAGGGCAGCTCGAGCTCGGGCATGGCCTCGAGGCTGAGGTGCGGCAGCGCATAGACGCCGCAGATTACGAGGGCCGTGAGCAGCATCCAGGTGGTGACCGGATGCCGCACCCAGAAGCGGATCATGGCCGCGGGCCCCGCGGCGCCGTCCCCGGCTCGTCGTAGCGCCGCTCGGTCCAGCGGTGGAGCAGCTCGTAGAGGACAGGCGTCTGGAACAGGTTCAGCATGGTGGCCACGATCAGCCCGCCCATCAGGGTGATGGCCAGCGGGCGCTGGATCTGCTCCCCCGTGCCCAGCCCGATCGCCATCGGCGTCAGCGCCAGCACCGTGGTCAGCGTGGTCATGAGCATCGGCCGCAGGCGCAGCCGGCTGCCCTCCATCACCGCCGCCCGGCCATCCCAGCCCTGCTCGCGAAGGCGGCGGATCGTCGCCACCTGGACGATGGCGTTGTTCACGGCGATGCCCAGCAGCGCGATCATGCCGATCAACGACATGATGTTGATCGACTGCCCGGTCGCCAGCAGGGCGAGCAGCCCCCCGAGAACGCCCGTCGGCAGCACGCCGGAGATGATCAACGGATCGAGGAACGACTCGAACTGGGCCGCCAGGATCATGTAGACGAGCAGGAGCGAGAGCAGCAGGGCCCAGCCGAGATCGCGGAACGAGCGGTGGATCTCCTCCTGCTCGCCGCCGATGACGAAGCCCGCGCCCGGCGGCAGATCGAGCCCCGCGATCAGCCCGTGGACGTCCGCCCAGACGTCGCCGAGCGCCCGCCCATGCACGTCGCCGGTGATCGAGATCTGCCGGCGCTGGTTGCGGCGGACGATCTCGCGCACCGGGCGGTTCTCGGCCTGCAGCACGAAGGTGCCCAGCGGCACGCTGCGCCCGCCGGGCAGCGCGACCGGAGAGGCGAGCACTTCCTCCAGGTTGCGCCGCTGGGTCAGCGGCAGGCGCACGGCGATGTCGACGCGCTGCTCGACCTCGTTGTAGGTCGTGGCCACGACGCCCTGGACCCGCGCGCGCAGCTCGCGCGCCAGCTCGTCCGGCTCGAGGCCGTGGCGCAGGGCCAGCTCCCGGTCGATCCGCGCGTCGATGGCCGGATTGCCGAGCACGCGGTCGACGTTCAGGTCGCGCAGCCCCGGCACGCGCGCCAGCCGCTCCATCAAAGTCTCCGCCGCGGCGAGCGCCGCCTCCGGCCTCTCGGCCACGATGCCGAGCGTGAACTCGGCCTCCCCGCTGGCCAGGACCTCGCTCAGGCCCACGCCCTCCTCGCGGAACACGGCCGTCGCGCCGGGCAGCTCCGCCAGCCGCGCCGACAGCCGCGCCTTGACCGCCTCCATGCGCGCCGCGCCCTGGCGGGACGGGCGCAGCACGACGCGGATGCGCGCCGTATGGGCGGCGCTGTACTCCTTGAGCGCCGCCAGCGTGCGCTCGGTCTCGCCAACCTGGGCGTAGGCGGTCTCGATCTCCTCGAAGCCGGAGAGCGACTCGCAGAGCCACGCCGTCACCCGCTCGGTCTCCTCGAGCGGCGTGCCCGCCGGCAGCTCCAAGGCCAGCGTGAAGTCCCCCCGACTGCGTCCCGGCAGCAGCGACTTGGGCATGGTCAGGCCCACCCAGGCGCCGAGCAGGAGCAGGAGCGCGACGGCAGCCAGGAAGGCGCCCTTGCGGGCCAGCACGCGCGTCAGCCCGCGCCGGTAGAGCGCGGCGGCGCGGTCGAGGAGCTCGTCGCTCAAGCGGAAGAGGCCCTGGGGGGCGCCGGGGCGCGCGGGCAGGGCCCGCGCCGAGAGCACGGGCTGGAGCAGCAGCGCCGCGAAGATCGAGACGGCCAGGGAGATCGTCACCGTCAGGGCCTGGTCGCGGAAGAACTCGCCGGCGATGCCCGGCACGTAGATGACCGGGAAGAAGACGGCGATCGTCGTCAGCGTCGAGGCGATGACCGCGTTGGCCACCTCGCCCGCCCCCCCGGCGCAGGTGTCGCGCACGACCGCGTCGCGCCGCCGGCCCGGGGCGGCCTCGGCCCCCCGGGCCCAACGCTCGCGCAGCTGGCGGTTGATGTTCTCCAGAACGACGATGGAGTTGTCGACCAGCATGCCCGCCGCCAGCGACAGCCCGCCCAGCGACATCAGGTTGAGGTTGACCCTGGCGAAGTAGAGGCAGGCGAAGGTCGTGAAGATCGACACGGGAATGGCCAGGCTGACGACCACCGGGCTGCGCCAGTCGCGGAGGAAGAAGAGCAGGACCAGGAAGGCCAGCACCGCGCCATAGA
>VGIY01000373.1 GCA_016867695.1 Candidatus Eiseniibacteriota bacterium
AGATGAAGGTGATCAGCGTGATCGTGGAGCCGGAGGTGATCGACAAGATCCTGGCGCACATCCGGGAGACCGGCGGGCGGGACCCGTTCGAGGGGCGCGGGCCGCCGCAGCGGGAGCCGGCGGGGACGGCCGCGGGTGTGGCGTGAGGCGGGCGGCGGGAGCGAGGGACGAGAGAGGGGCAGGGGGAACGCTGGCAAGGCAGTGGCGGGGGAGGTACGCTCAACATGAGCGATCGCGAACGGAAGCGAGGCGGACAAGGGCAGATGCCGGGGGTTCCGCGGCCGCGGCGGGGTCGTGCGCCGCGGTGAATCGCGACCGGCTCGGGCGAGTAGCGTCCCTCCGGGGCGGGTTCGCGGATTCGGGTGGGTTCGCGCGGCGGGAGGCGGGATAGAAACCACTGTGCATAGGAAGCCCACGGCAAGAGAAGGCGTACGGGCGAAGTAGCTGAACGAGCCCTTCAGTCTCTTGGGATTGTGACTTCGGAGGATCAACGGGGCCGATTCTCGGCCGAGCCAGAAGACCTCAGCGCCGGCCCGAGGCGATGGCAGTCCCACGAGAACGTGGATCCACACCGGAATTGGCGATCGTCTATTCAGAGTGTCGTTCGTCGTCGCCCTACGCAGCCGCCCGATGGTAGTACCGCAGCATCCCGCCGAGTCGCTTTCGGCACTGGACCGGACCGGAAGTGCGGGCGACATCCTCACCTCCCGCGATCAACCGGTTGTCGAGCCCTTGGTGGTTTCTTTCCCCGTGGTAGTGGGCCAAGAACTCAACGGTCGCCCGACGCAGCGGCGACTCGCTGCGTATTCCGGTCATTCCGATCGCCTGATCCGGAGGATTCCGATCACCGATTCCGCTCATTCCGTTCACTCGTCGGAGCGTAGCGACGTTCTTCCTCTCTTGACTCTGTCCGCCGGAGGCTGTCAGGTTTCTGGCGATCTGCTTCATCCACCTCTCGTCAGGGCTGGCGGTGCAGCCCGCGAAGCAGACGCGGCGCATGGCCACCTCCGTGACGAAGAGCAGGTAGAAGGTGGCCAGTCCCGACTTCGTCCAGACCTCGATCGTCGTGAAGTCGATCGCCCCGAGGACGTCCCAATGAGCTTCCAGGAACTCCTTCCAGGTGGACCGCCGCTTCCGGTCCGGAACCGGCTCGATCCCGTGCTCTCGGAGGAGGTTGCCCACCGTCGTGTCCGAGATCTTGTGCCCGAGGTTGGCCAGCGCGCCCTGGATGCGCTTGTAGCCCCAGGTCGGATTCTCGCGGGCCATGCGCAGGAGCAGGTCAACGATCTCCGGCCTGGCTCGTGGTCGCCCCACGGACTGGCGGCGATTGCTGTAGTCCCACTTCTCGGCCGCGAGCTGCCGGTGCCCGCGGAGGATAGTGTCGGGGGAGAAGGCCGAGCGACGGGGACAAACGTTGTCGTGATCGACCCGGATCTTCTGGATGTGTTCCCCGATTCGTCGACTGTCAACGAGGCACTCAGGGCCCTTGCGCCGATCCTGAGAAGCCGTAAGACCCGCAGGGCAGCACGACGAAAGGCCTGAACAAGAACCGGGGTCTGCGAACCGGGCAGGCTTCCGCGCAGCAAGCCTCAGCAAAGATCCCCTGCCCACAGTTCCTCGCAGAATGCGTGCCAAGGCATGATCTCGATCCCATCCTCGGTCCTGCGCCGGGTCTGCGTCCTGCAGACCACAAGCGACCGGCGCGGGGCATGCTCCTGCCGCAGTGCGCGCAGGCCCTTCAGGTCGGCTGCGCGCAGCTCGCGGGCCGACTTGCACTCGATGGCGAGATCCATCGCCCCCACGATGAGGTCGACCTCGAAGCCCGAGCTGGTGCGCCAGTACGCGAGCGCGCGGTCCTTGCCGACGTAGGCCAGGTACGCGCTGACCTCGTTGAGGATGAAGTGCTCGAAGGCTGTGCCGTAACGGTCCGACCCCTCGGCCAGCTCGGCGCCCTCGGGATGCAGCTGGTTGGCAACGCCAATGTCGAAGAGGTAGAACTTCGACGTCTCGACGAGCCGCCTCTTCTGGCGCCGGCGCCAGGGTTCGAGCGTGAAACCCAGGAGCGTGTCCTCGAGGATCTGGAAGTAGTTGCGCACGGTGCCGGCCGACACGCCCGTCTCGCGGGCGATCCCTGTGTAGTTGATCTGTTGGCCGTGGCTCAGCCCGATCGTCTGCAGGAAGCGGGAGAATGCCGGGATGTTGCGCGTTGCCGACTCGTCGATGATCTCGGCCTTGAGGTAGTTGTTCACGTAGGCATGCAGCAGGTCCGACGGGTCGTCCGCCAGGTAGTGAACCGGCAGACCGCCGTGCCGCAACAGGCGCGCAAGGTCGACGTCGCCGATCTCCCGTGACGTCAGTGGCAGCATGTGGACCTCGGTGGCGCGGCCACCCAGAAGGTTGCGCGCGCCGCGGCGAAGCTTGCGGGCGCTCGAACCGCAGAGCACGAACCTGGTGGACGTGTTCTCGAGCAGCCAGTGGACCTCAGTCAGGAGCTGGGGGGCGTGTTGCACCTCGTCAATGACCACGACAGGAGGGCGTTCAGCCAGGATCTCCTCGCGCAATCGGTGCGGTCCGACGCTCAGCTCGGCACACAGGGCGGTGTCCAGCAGGTCATAGAAGCGGGCCGTGGGAAAGCTGGTGCGCAGGTAGGTCGTCTTGCCGGTCTGGCGCGCGCCCCAGAGGAAGACTGCGGCGCTGCCGGTGCGCGGGTTGGGGCTCCAGGAGATCCGGAGCGAGCGCGGGAATGGCGTGAAATCCATCATGATGTTGTGGATTTACACGACAATCCGCAACTGTGTCAAGGGATTTTTCGCGGGGTGTTGTGCATCCCGAAAACCCCATTCGCCGCTTTGCGGGACGCTTGAATCCGGGCTCTGGCGCTGAATGATCGCGCGGATGGGCGTGGATTGGGTTGGCTGTAGTCGCAAGACAAGCCGACTCGGGAGCCGGAAGGACCCGAAGTTCGGTGCGGGCATAGTCGGACCGAAGAGAGCGAGGGCGGTGATGACCGGCGTGGTCGGGCTTCAGGCCGCGGCGCGCTCGTAGTGATGGTGGAGCCCACCAGCTTCCTCGACCTCGACGACAAGTCCTCGATCGATCGCATGGACCTCACGGCCTTCCGGGCAGTCCATTGCGAGCGCCTGATGTGTTCGCCATCGATGGTAGTAGTCGAAGTAGCCGGTGAGGAT
>VGIY01000374.1 GCA_016867695.1 Candidatus Eiseniibacteriota bacterium
GTGGCTGCGCGCGACGCTGCGCATCCCCGCCCGGCGGGTCATCGTCCTCCCCAACGCCGTCGAGCCGTCGCGCTTCGCCGACCTGCCCGAGCCGGCGGAGGTGCTCCGCGAGTTCGGCATCCCTACCGGCGAGCCCCTCTTCGTCTGCATCGCCCGACTCGCGCCGGTCAAGGAGCCGGACACGCTGCTGGCCGCCATGGAGGAGGCGCCGGGCCACCTGATCCTCGTCGGCGACGGCCCGCTGCGCGCCGCCCTCGAGGAGCGGGCCCGGCGCGGCCCGCTTGCCGGGCGCGTGCACTTCGCCGGCTCCCGGCTGGATGTTCGCCCCTTCCTGTCCGCGGCCTGGGCGGTCTGCCTCTCGTCCCGGGACGAGTCGCAGCCGGTCGCGATCCTCGAGGCGCTCGCTGCCGGCCGGCCCATCGTCGCCACCCGGGTCGGCGGCATTCCCGAGGTGGTCGAGGAGGGGCGAACAGGGTGGCTGGTACCAGCGGGCGATCCGCGGGCGCTGGCGGCCGCGCTGCGCCGCGCGGCCGAGGATCCGTCCTGGCGCGAGCGGGCGGGCGCGGCAGGGCGCGATCTCGTCGCCCGGCGTTACGCGATCCGATCGCGCGCCGCAGCGATTGAGGATATGATCGCCCGGCTCGTCGCCGACGCCTGCGGGTGAGCCCGCCGCCCGGCCGGGCCACGGGGAGCAGCGCACATGGGCAAGGTCGTCTGGATCGATCTGGAGAACTCTCCCCATGTGCCCTTCTTCCTGCCCTGGATCGGCTGGCTGCGGGAGGCCGGTCACGAGGTCCTGCTCACCGCCCGCGACCTGTCGCAGACGCACGAGCTGCTTCGCCTCCACGGCCTCGACTTCGCCGCGGTCGGCGGGCACGGCGGCGGCGGGTTCGCCCGCAAGGCGCTGCGCACGCTCGCCCGGGCCGATGGGCTGGCGCGGGTCGTGCGGCCGCGGAGGCCCGCGCTCGCGCTCGGGCACGGCTCGCGGGCGCAGGTCGTCGCCGCGGCGCTCCTGGGCATCCCCAGCATCGCTTTCCTCGACTACGAGTACGTCTCGCTGCGGCTCTTCGGCAGGCTCTGCCGGCGCGTCTTCTTCCCCGACGCGGTGGCGAGGGACCTGCTGCGCCGCCGCGGCGTTCCGGCGTCGAGGCTGGTCTCGTATCCCGGCTTCAAGGAGCAGGTCTACCTCGACCCCGAGGCGGATCGTCCCGCCCCGCTCGACCCGCCGCTGGTCCTCGCTCGGCCGCCGGCGCGGCTGGCCCACTACCACACGCCGCGCAGCGAGGCTCTCTACCGCCGGCTCGTCGAACGCCTGGCGCAGGAGGCGCGATCCTGCCGGGTGCTCTTCCTGCCCCGCTACGCCGGCGACCTGCCGGAACTGCGCGCGCTCTGCGCCGCGCATGGCCACTTCCGGCTTCCGGAGCGGGCGCGGCCGGCGCGCGAGCTCATCCTGGGCGCCTCGCTGGTCGTCAGCGGCGGCGGCACGATGGTGCGCGAGGCGGCGGTGCTCGGGGTCCCCTCGGCGAGCTTCTTCGGCGGACCCGTCGGGGGGGTCGACGCGGCCCTGGCGAGGGCGGGACGCCTGCGGATGCTGCGCGAGGATGCCGATGTGGATCGCCTGCCGCTGCCGGCGCCGCGCGACGGGGAGCGGGCCGGAGAGGGGCGCGCCCCCGCGCCCGCGGCCGCCCTGGACGGCGGACAGGCAAGTGGCGGCGCCGCATCGCCGGCCGGCGTCGAGGCGGGGCATCAGCCCCTCCCCGACACCGCGCGCGTGCGGGCGTTCCTGAAGGAAGAGGTGCTGAGCTATCTCTAGCGCGAGCAGTGCAGTACGGCTGCGCGGCCCACATCACCGGCCGCACCGCGCCGTTCGGCATCGACGAGGCGCGCGGGACGAGGCTGGGAGGGCGCATGACCCGGGACATGGACATCCGCGCCCCTTCGCCGGCGTCCGGAACGTCCCCGGCGGCGGCGGCGGATCCGGACGGCGCGACGGCCTCGCCGCCCGCGCCCGGCGCGTCGCCGCCGCCGTCATCGCCGCCGTTCTCGCCGGCGGCCCCGGCCCGACCCGCGACGCCTTCCGCGGCGGCAAGCGGGCTCCCGCTGCTCGCGGCGCGCGGGCTTTGCGCCGCGTACGGCGACCGCGTCGTCCTCCGCGACATCCACCTGCGCATCGATCCTGGGACGCTCACGGCGCTCATCGGCCCCAACGGCTCCGGCAAGTCGACGCTCCTGCATGCGCTCTGCGGCATCCTCCCCGGCGCGTCCGGCGAGGTGATCCTGGACGGCCGCCCGCTGCGCGCTCACGCCCGCCGCGAGATCGCGCGTCGCGTCGCCCTCGTCGAGCAGGCGGGCGAGACCGTGCCGGGAATCAGCGTCGAGGAGGCCGTCGCGCTCGGGCGCTATCCCTGGATGGGGCCGCTGGCGCCGCCCTCGGCCGAGGATCGGGCGCAGGTCGAGGCCGCCATGCAGGCGATGGATGTGCATCCGCTCCGCTTCCGGCGCCTGGAGACGCTGAGCGGGGGCGAGCGCCAGCGAGTGCTTCTGGCGAGGGCGCTGGCCCAGTCGACGCCGATCCTCCTGCTCGACGAACCGGCGGCCAACCTCGACCTGCGCTACCAGCAGGAGATCTTCGAGCGCCTGCGCCGGCTCGTCCGCTCGCGAGGCGTCGCCGTTCTGGTCGCCGAGCACCAGATCAACCTGGTGGCCGCGGCCTGCGATCGGATCCTCGTGCTCCACGAGGGACGCCTGGCGGCGGAGGGCCCGCCCGGCGAGATCGTCACCGAGTCGCTGCTGTGCGGCATCTTCGGCGCGCGGATGCGGGTCGAGCGCGACGCGCAGGGGAGGCCGCAGTGCCTGTGGGCATTCTGATCCGCGCCGGGATCCTGGCCGCGGCCTTGGCGGCCGTCTCGGCAGTCACGGCGGGTGCGCTGGTCTCGGCAGTTACAGCGGGCGCGCCGGTCTCGGCAGTCACGGCGGGAGCTCCCGTCCCGACAGCCACGGCGGGAGCGCCCGTCACCGACAGCCCGGCCGCGGCGGACCCATTCGTCGATGATCTCGGGCGCCGCTGCGCGCTCGCGCGGGCGCCGCGGCGGATCGTCTCGCTCTCCCCCAGCCTGACCGAGGTGCTCTTCGCGATGGCGTGCGACTCGCTGCGCATCGTCGGCGCCACGCGCTTCTGC
>VGIY01000375.1 GCA_016867695.1 Candidatus Eiseniibacteriota bacterium
CTCCAAGTACATGGCGTGCCGGCGCCGCGCGGCCGGCATGCCCGAGGCGATACCCTCCTCCATCGCCTCGGCGATCGGGACCCCAGTCTGGAAGGGATTGCCGAAGCTCATCATGAACTCCGTCGTCGAGGCGATGTCCTCCAGCGTGTAGGTGCCGGCAGCCTCGTAGCCGATGTGGATGCCGGGCCCCGCGAACATGGCCCAGATCTCGGCGCAGCCCGGGCAGGTCGGGGCGCACCCGGTGCTGTCGGGCAGCCAGCCGTGACCGTGGCCCGTGAACCCGTCCAGAACGCCATCGTCGTGGCGGCCGTGGTCGGTGGTGACGATGAGCAGCGTGCGTCCGGCATAGCGCGGATGCGTGCCGAGGAATGGCCACAGCTCGTCGAGCACCAGGCGTTCGGCTTCGCGGTAGACGTCCTCGGCGCGCCGCCAGTAGCAGGCGGTGTCGCCCTGGCAGCAGACGAGGCCGATGTCGTGGCAGATGAAGTCGTACTCCGAGAGGTTGATGCCCATCCAGGCGACGTCGTGGGCGGCGAGGTGCGCGAGCGCCGCCTGCATGACTAGCGAATCGGGCCCCTGCATGAGCGTCTGGTCGCCCAGGCAGGCGGGTCCGCCGCTGGTCGCGCAGATCATCGTCGTCCGGTATGGCCGCCCGTAGTCGGGGTGGCAGGAGTGGATGGTGGCGTCGGCCAGGTGCTGCTTGCCGGTGACGACCGCCGTGGCGGTGATCGGCAGCCCGCGCTGCCGGCGCAGCAGCTCGAAGTGCATCGGCTCGGCCGGATGGCCTTCCATGTTCAGGCACTGCCCCGGATCGCCGCTGCCCCAGAGGATCGCGTGGTTCGGCTCGGTGATCCCGCGGGTCGCGTTGACGACCAGCGGCAGGTACACGCCGGTCGAGTCGATCCAGGAGAGCAGGCGCTCGTTCCAGGTGACGAACTCCGACTTGCGGATGCCGTCGATGGTGACGACGACGGTGCGCAGGCTCTCGGCCGGCACGGGCAGCGCTCCGGCCGGGCAGGCGGCGAGGAGCGACACGGTCACCGCCGCCAGGACGATCGCCGGCAGGCCGGGCGCCGGCAAGCCGAGCGCAGGCCGGGCGCGGGCCGGCCGCGCCGAGGCAGGGACTGCTGCGGGCGATCGTGCCGAGTTCCGGGAAGCGGCAGGCGCGCGAGCGAGACGGGGATGGATCGAGCACGACATGGAACGCCCCTCCCTATCGTCGTGAACTCGAACGACACCTTCGCCTGGAGAAGACCGATTCCAACTGACATCGATTATGTGGCTGGCCCGGAGCTTTCCTCAAGAGCCGAGTTCCGGAAGCCAGTTCCGGGAACTGCAGCAGAGGACTGGGGCGCGACCGGGGGGCGATCCCCCCGGACTGCCCCGCGCTGGCGCCGATCGGGCGCGGGCCGGGGTGGGGAGCTGCGGCGGGCAGGCAGTTCGCTCCGGCCGAGTCCTGGTGAGTGCCCGTTGGTCCAGTAGCGGCCGGCCGCTGCCAACCGGCGCCGACCAGGGAGTCCTGGGCCGGCCGGCGCTGCACCCGGGCGCGTTCCGCGGACGCGCGCTTGCCGCCGGGACGGCGCGCGGGCGAGAATGGCGGCGACCGGGCGTTGACGCCCCGCCGCCCTCGTATCGGGCTGGCGGGCGCAGGGGGGCCGGAGCGGGGGAGCCATGACGAGTTGCGGCGTCGGGCGCGTGCTGCGAGCCGGTGAGGGACGGGCGCTCGTCGAGATCGAGCGGGAAGAAGCCTGCGGGCACTGCGCCGCCAAGGATCTCTGCCACGCCCTGGGCTCCCGCGGCCGGCTGCGCGTCGAGGCCGACAACCCGCTCGGCGCCCTCGAGGGGCAGCTCGTCGAGGTCTCCCCGGTGCGTTCCGTCGGGCTGCGGGCGGCCTTCTTCGTCTACCTGCTGCCCGCGGCGATGTTCGTCGTCGCGGTCGCCGTGAGCACGGAGCTGTGGCGCTTCCCCCCCTGGGCGAGCGCGCTGGCGGGGTTCGGGGCCCTGGCGCTGGCCTGGGCGGTCGCCCGCGCCTTCGACCGCCGCGTCACGCGCAACCCCGAGTTCCGCCTGCGCATCGTCCGGCTGATCGGGGAGGACGGCGCCGAGCCGGGCGCGGGGGCACGGGCGGCCGCATCCCGGGCGGCCGCATCCCGGGCAGCCGCATCCCGGCCGGACGGGCGCCCTCCGGCGGGGGAGTCGAGATGAAGACGATCGTCCTTCCCGCGGAGGGTTCGGGCGGCCCCGCGGCGGGCGACGGCGCATGGGGCGACGGCGCGCCGGGCGGTGGTGCATCGGCCGGCAACGCGCCGGGCTGTCCCGCCTCCATTCCCGGGCCGCAGGCGGTGACCGGCCTCATCCTGGCCGGCGGCCGCAGCCGGCGCATGGGCGAGCCGAAGGCGCTCCTGCCGCTCGGCGGCGAGACCGTCCTGGCCGCGCTGGTCGAGCAGCTGCGGCGCCGTTGCGCGCGGGTCTTCGTCGTCAGCAGCCGCGCCGGGAGGGAGGCCTACGGCAAGTATCCGGTGATCGTCGACGAGGCCGACGACCAGGGGCCGCTGATGGGCCTCTGTTCGGGCCTCGCCGCTTCGCCGACCGAGATCAACCTCGTCGCCGCCTGCGACATCCCGCGCCTGCCGTCACCGCTGCTCGACGCTCTGCTCGGCTGCATGTCCGAGCATGACATCGCCTTCGTCTCGCTGCCCTGGCGGGGGGGCGATCAGCCCCTGCTCGGCGCCTACCGGCGCGCCGTGCTGCCCGCCGTTCGGAAGCTACTGGAGCGGGGCGAACGGCGAATCGTCGAGCTCTTCCCGCTCGCGCGCACCGTGCGCGTCCTGGTCGAGGACGACCGCTGGTACGCGAATCTGAACACGCCCGGTGACTACCGGGAGTTCTTGACGCGCCGCGAGCAGCCCGCCGCGGCCGGTTGCGGCACGCCGGGACGGTCCGCGGAGTCCACGGCGAGTGAGGACGCCGCCGAGGCCGAGATGCGGGAGGAAGCCGGGAAGGCGGAGGGAGCCGAGGCGCCGACGCCCGCCCGGCAACCCCCGGGCCCCGGCGAGGAGGAGGATCTCGCCCCCTTCGTCGCCTTCGAGGTCGTCCGCGTCAGGAGCGGCGGCGCCTGGCGCGCCGAGCAGCCGGTCGCCTCCGAGGTACCCTGCAC
>VGIY01000376.1 GCA_016867695.1 Candidatus Eiseniibacteriota bacterium
CCGGATCAGCGATACAGCCCCTTGATCGCCCCCCAGGTCGTCGCCTCCGCCGGCGTCGGCCCGCAGCCGACGGGCAGCGCGCCCATCAGGCCGCACTCCCCGCCGGGAGCGCAGGGCGAGTCCGCCGCGATGCTCAGATCGAGATTCTCGGGATCGCAGAACAGCGGATCCGCGCAGATGTTGCCGTTCACGCCGAGCTGCCCGGCGATCGATCCGACGTAGTCGCCGCCCGCGTTGCCGTGGATGTTGCAGCACTGCAGGGCCACGGGAGTGCCCCAGGTCGTGATGGCGGGCGCGCCGATTCCAGCCGCGATGATCGTGTGGCTGATCTGCGCAGGGCCCCAATACCAGTCATCCAGCCAGATCGCCGAGCCGCCATACTCCGGCCTGGCTTCGTTCCCGTAGAACGTGCACTCGCTGACCGAGAGAGCGCAGTAGCCTGCGGCGATTGCGCCTCCCACCAATGCTCGGTTCCTCGCGAAGACGCACCGCGTGATCGTCGGGATGCACCAGTCTATTAGCACCGCCCCCCCGGCCCACCAGGCACTGTCGCCACCGTTCGTCATGGTGATTCCCTCCAGCACCGGGCTCCCGCCGACAAGCCGGAAGGCTCGATGCGGCCTGGCCGCGGTCGAGGCGCAGTCCATCACCACTCGCGCCGGGTCTCCGGAGCGCGAGGCGATCGTCAGGCTCTTCCCCAGGGTGTCGATGTCCCGATTCCCCTCGCCGCGGTACACCCCGTCCTCGAGAAGCACCACGTCCCCGCTCGATGCGGCATCGACCGCCGCCTGGATCGTCGGGTAGTCGCCGGACCCATCTGCGGCCACATGGAAGACCTCCGCACTCGCAGCCCCTCCGACAAGAGCCGCGATCATCACGACGTGCCACGAACGGCGCTTCATGAGCTCCTCCCTTCCAGGCAGGCCTCCTGCAGTGGCGGCATCCACGCCGTGTTTGGCCCTGCACCGCCAGCGCTACCCGCGGGCCGCTGTTCAGTCCAGAACAACCAGGCGGCGAGCCAGCACGCCTTCCGGGCCGTCCACCCGCACCCAGTACATGCCCGAATGCCTCCCCGCGCGTTCGCCCACCGTCCCGATCCACCGAAGAAGTCTCTCCCCCGCCGGGACCTCGCCATCCGCGAGCACACTCATCACGCGCCCCTGAAGGTCCAAGACCGATACTCTCAGTCTCTGCGGCTCCCGCGTCCACAGCCGCACGAGGACGCTGCCGGCTTGCGGGTTCCCGACGATCACCCGGACGCCGCCCGCACCGCCCGTCATCTCCAGCGGGCCTTCACCACCCTTGGCATCACTCGCCGCACCCGCACCCCACAGCACGCTATACTCCCACACCACTTGATCGTACGGACAGGGGAACCACCTGTCCTCCGCCTCCTGGTGGTACACCCACGTCCGCAACTCACAGTGCTCATCGGTCGCGCTCCCCGCAGGCTCGCAGTACCCGTATCCCCACACGGTTTCGCCCGGCCCGGCGTCCGCCAGGCCCCGGGTATAGGCTCCCCCTCGTCCCCACACGACGGGCACGGACTCCAGCGGGGCATCGACGCCGTAGTCCACGATCTTCCTCACCTCGATCTTCCGCAACTGCAGCCTTCCAGTGAAGGGCTGCTCCGGCGGTTGTCCCCACTCCGGCACGCCTCGCAGCACGTATTCAGTCACAGGCGTCTGATCATCGATAGTGGAGTACCCCAGGGCCGATAGCTGTGCGAATGCGTGGCTCTCAGGATCCGCGAGGAAGGAAAGCGTCCTGTGGGCCTTCACCAGTCCCCAGCCAGAGCAGAGGTCCCAACCTGCGGGCCCCACATCCACGGCGCCGAGCCGCAGCATCCAGGCCACATCATCGGCAGACAGGTTCATGTCCAACGTCACCGCGTAGCCGCGCAGCAAGGACGCCACCCCGCTCACGATCGGCGTGGCGATTGACGTCCCGCCCGTCGTGATGTACCCTCCCACGCATTCCGTATCGACTGAGCACGTCGTGAACACCATGACTCCGGGTGCGGCAACATCCACGTGTTCGTTGCAGGACAAACCCTGGACGGCTCCTAGGCAATCCACCGAGCCCACGCCCAGGCTGCCATGATCCCATCCTGCAGGGTAGCCCACGTAGTCTTGGGTATTACCCTGCGCGGCGACCACCAGAGCATCTGCCTTGTAGGCGTCCACGAAGGCGGGGTGGAAGCTCTCCGCCCAGGGGGAGCTCGCCCTCCAGCTGCAGTTGAGTATCGAGGCGCCGTCGTCGAGCGCCTGCCTGACCAGCGTCATCACCTGGACGAAGCTCGAATCGGGTGGGCCTATGTACCGCCAGATGTCGTAGCAGCCGACCACGGCCGCCCAATCGACGGCCGCGATGCCGAGGTCGTTGTCGGTAGATGCCCCGAGGAGACCTGCGACCATCGTGCCATGGCCCTTCTCCGGAGGCGCCGGGCAGTAGTGGGCGAGCGCCCTGAGGTCTTCGTGGTCGCCATCTATACCGCTATCCAGTACGGCGATGAGCTGCGAGGAGCTGCCCGTGTAGATGTCCCAAGCCTCCGGCGCGTCTATGTCGATGTCGGGGGTGCAACCAGGCATCCGGCTGTTGTCCAGGTGCCAGTACTGCACCGGGGTGAGGATGTTGTCGAACTCATAGGGTCGGAGACAGAAGTCGAGTGTCGCGCCGTTCGGAACCGCATGCAGGATCGACGGCTCCGTCATGAGGGCCTCGGCCAGGGAGCGGGCCTGGGCGGCGGAGGGGGCGACGATCGTATACTCGCCCGTCAGGTCTGCGCGGTAGGCCAATCGACCCGATCGTCCAATGAACCCCACGGTGTCCGGCACGGCTCCAGGATAGGTGCGGGCGATGTGGACCTCCGCGAACGCATGCAGTAAGGAACTGAGGCCTGGCGAGGAGATCTGGCACCCAGCGAAGGAGGCGTGCGAGGATCCTGGGGGAAGCTGGATCACGGAGGGAATCGCAGAGAACAGGACTTCCTGACTTGTCCACTGCTCCGGGCAGACGGCGATCCCCGGCCGCCCGATCCCCAAGACCCCGCACCGGCTCGGGCGCACCTCGAACTGCCGGGCGGACTCGTTCTCGACCCTGGCGACGGATCCGGGACCCCGCCCCTGGATGGTGATCTCGCCCTCCGC
>VGIY01000377.1 GCA_016867695.1 Candidatus Eiseniibacteriota bacterium
AGAAGCAGGAGGTCTCAGATCCCAGGTCTCAGGCCTCAGACTCGAGCGGCAGGGAGGACGAAGGGCCGCGGAAAGGGCCGCGGACCGAGCTTCACCCCGGCCCCCGGCCGCTCGACCCGGAATCCTCGGACCACGATCTTTCCCCCTGGCACCGGCGCCGGGCCGCTCCTAGCATCGCGGCAGCGGCCCGGGCGGCGCGCGCCTCCCCCGCCCGCCCCGGCCATGGAGGTGCCCGATGGAACGGCTCTTCCAACTCAAGCGCCGCAACGCGCGCGTCGGCACCGAGGTCCTCGGCGGGGTGACGACCTTCGTCACCATGGCCTACATCATCGTGGTCAACCCGGCCATCCTGGCCGCGGCGGGGATCCCCGTCGGCCCCTCGACGCTGGCCACGATCCTCACCGCCGCCTTCGGCACGATCCTCATGGGGCTGCTGGCCAACCGGCCGATCGCGGTCGCGCCCTACATGGGCGAGAATGCCTTCATCGCTTTCGGGCTCGCCGCCCTCGGCATCGGCTGGCAGCTGCGCATCGGCGCGGTCTTCGTCTGCGGCGTCATCTTCGTTGTCATCACCCTCCTGCGCATCCGCGGCTGGCTGGCCAACTCGATCAGCCCGACGCTGAAGCACTCCTTCGCCGTCGGCGTCGGCTTCCTCCTCGCTTTCATCGGTCTGAACGACACCGGGATCATCAAGGCCTATCCGGTCGGCAAGCCGCCGATCGCCTTCTTCCCGCCCGGCAGCGCGGCCGACCTGACGACGCCCGTCCCCGCCGGCGGCATCCCGGTGCCGATCGAGATCGGCGCGCTCTCCCAGGGGCCGGTGCTCCTGGCCGTCGGCGGCGTGCTCCTGATGACGATCCTGATCGTGCTGCGCGTCCACGGCTCGCTGCTGATCGGCATCGCCGCCACCGCCGCCGCCGGCATCGCCCTCGGATTCGGCCGCGCGCCCGAGGGGATCTTCGCCCTGCCGCACTGGTCGGGACCGGGAGGCCTGGGCGAGATCGCCGGCAAGCTGCGCTTCTCCGAGACGCTGGCCGACGGCCGCACGATCAGCCTGTTCTCGATGACGCTCCTTCCGGTCCTGCTGACGCTCTTCCTGATGGACTTCCTGGACACGCTCGGGACGCTCGTCGGGGTCGGCGCGGCGGGCCGGATGCTCGATGAACGGGGCGACTTCCCCGACATCCAGAAGCCGATGCTGGTCGATGCGACCGCCAGCGTCGTCTCGGCCCTGCTCGGCACCTCGACCTCGGGCGCCTACATCGAGTCGGCGGCGGGGATCAGGGAGGGCGCGCGCACCGGGCTGGCCGCGGTGGTCACCGGATTGCTCTTCCTGGCCTGCGTCTTCCTCGTGCCCCTGGCGGTGGCGCTGACCGAGCTGCGTTTCGCCTACGGCCCGGCCCTGATCGTCGTCGGCGTGACGATCATGCCCGTCTTCCGCCGGATGGATCTCGACGATCTGACCGAGTTCCTGCCCGCCTTCCTGACGATCGTCATGATGTCGTTGACCTTCAACCCGGCCAACGGCGTCACCGCGGGGCTGGTCGTCTATCCGCTGCTGAAGGTGCTGACCGGCCGGGCCAAGGAGCTGAACGCGGGGATGATCGTCCTCGGGGCCCTCTGCGCGCTCTACTACCTGTTCGGGCTCGTGCACTAGGCGGAGGGGGCGTCCCCGAGGCGGCTAGGTCTCCAGCTCGACATTCCAATAGCGGTCGGAGACGAACTGCTCCCACGACGCGCGCCGCTTGATCAGGGGGATCGCCACGCAGGGACTCCAGACGGGCTCGGTCGGCTCGCGCTTCAGGCGCATGCCCGCCTCGGCCGGCGTGCGGTGGGCCTTGCGCCGGTTGCAGCGCAGGCAGGCGAGCGCGCAGTTGCTCCAGCTCGAACGGCCGCCCAGGGAGCGCGGCACGACGTGATCGATGGTCAGCTCGACGACCGGAGGGCTGGATCCGCAGTACTGGCAGCGATAGCGATCGCGCTTGTAGATATTGCGCCGCGAGAAGGCCACGCGGCGGCGCGGCAGCGCGTCGTAGTCGTTGAGGACGATGATCTCCGGCACGCGGATGCGCAGGCGAACGGTGCGGATGCAGGGCTCGTTCTCGGCCACGCGCAGCGAGGTCCAGGAGTCGAAGTCGTGCACGGTGAAGTCGCTGGGGTCGACCGCCTTGGCGGCCTCGCGATAGACCATGCAGATCGCGTCGCGCACGGTCGTGGTACCGATCGGGTACCAGCTGCGGTTCAGAACCAGGGCCGGGTCCGCCAACATGCCGCTCACCCCCATGGGCGGTCGAGTATACCACAGCGCCCGCCTCGCGCCAGACCCCGCTTGACGCCCCGCTTGACGCCGCTCGACCGGCCCGCCGGGGACGGTCGTCTCGAACAAGGAGGCGCTCGGCGCCCGAGACGGCCGACGACTCGCGCGCGCTTCGGCGCCTTCGCCGCCCAGAAACCATCCCAGCGGGACGCGGTGCTCCCGGCGGAAGGCCACCGGGACGCTACGGGCGTCACCCACCGGGCGCAGCGCCTGGTGTCCGACGGGGTTGCCGGGGAGGAGGCCCGGGCGTATTCTCTCTCCTCCGATCGGGAGGGCGCTGGAGGACGGGGGGAACGACGGATGAGGTGCTGGACGAGGCGCACCTCGGCCCGGGGTGGGTGCTCCGGGGCAGCGGGCGCTTCGCGGCCGAGCGCGAGGCGCGTCCGGCGCGCATGGCCGCCGTCCGGTCGCGGCTGCGCGCGCCGCATTCCTAGCGCGATCGCGCCGGGGGGGAGCGGGCCGTCGTGACCTTCCTGATCGACTTCCTGCGCGAGACCCTGGTCGTCCTCCTCGAGATGGCCCCGTTCCTCCTGCTGGGCTTCTTCCTGGCCGGCGTGATCAAGGTCCTGATCCCCGTGCGCTGGTTCTCCGCCGCGCTGGGCCGCCGCAACCTGCGCTCGGTCCTGACCGCCTCGATCGTCGGCATTCCCCTGCCGCTCTGCTCCTGCTCGGTCCTGCCCACGGCCGTGGCGCTGCGCCGCGGCGGGGCCAGCAAGGGCGCCACGGCGTCGTTCCTCGTCGCGACGCCGGAGACCGGCGTCGACTCGATCAGTCTCACCTATGCCCTGCTCGATCCGATCATGACGCTCGCCCGCCCGG
>VGIY01000378.1 GCA_016867695.1 Candidatus Eiseniibacteriota bacterium
GGATAGCGAGGTGCCTGGGGGCCTGCCCCCAGGCACCTCGACGCGTCGTCCTCATGTCTAGTTCCCGGCCATGCCGCTAGAAGAAGTTGACGGCCAGGCTGGTCTGATAGGTGTCCGCGGGGTCGGCCATGCCGCTGCGGAGCACGCGCGCGTGGAAGAGGATCGTCCCCTGCGCGTGGCCCAGGAAGCCCGCGGTCCAGACGGGGACGCCAGCCATGGGGAACGGGTACTGGTTCGGGAAGCGTGCCGGACCGCCGACATTGGGGAAGAGCTCGATGGTGAAGTCCCCATTGTCGTCGGCGGCGTAGCAGCCCACGCCGTCAAAGGGGATCGTCTCGCAAGCCTGCCGGACGCCGCCGTCGATGAACCCGCCGCCGCCCCCCGTGTTGTTGGTCAGGCACATGGTGAACCAGGTCGGGAGCATGTGCCCGGTCCCCGTGCCCTTCAGGTCGCCCGAGGAGCTGAGCGTCATGGTCGTGTTGCAGTTCGAGTCCAGCCAGAAGTAGGCCGTGTCGACCGACTCGAAGTAGCCGGTCGCCCAGGCGTCCTGCGTGTTGTGCGATCCGGTGTACGCCCCGAGCAGGGTCGGGCTGCCCCAGTCTGAGCCGCCGAAGTTGATCACCTGATCCGCCGCGCTGTTCCAGTACACCTGCGTGTAGCAGCCGATGGTCAGGTTGATCTGCACGTTCTGCGGGTTGCTGCCGTTGGTGACATAGACGGTCCCGGACGCCGGTCCCGCGGCGAGAAGCAGAGCTGCCGCGATCAAGGTGCACAGTCTCATCGCCAACCTCCTTCTGAACACGGTCACATGGTTCAGTCCCCTCGAACCGCTGATTCGCCGCCGGGCGGCGAATGGTATTCCGCCCGGTCCTCGGACCAGACCAGGCCCGCATCACCTCCTTTCCTCATCGTCTCCCGCGCGATCCGAACCGGGCCGCAGCCCTCGCCCGGGAGCTCCCGAGAGTTCGCGCACACTAAGGAAGAGCCATGCCGGTCAGGGAGACCTCTCCCTGGTAGTCGCCACCCAGGTCCGCGGCCTGGACCTGTACCGCGAAGGTCAGCCTGCCCTCGAGGCCTTCCACCGGGGCGTCGCCCTGCATGACGACGGAACCCTCGGCGAGCGAGCCCGAGGCGAGCAGCCGTCCGTGCGGGTCGCGCCGCTCCCAGAAGAGCCGCTCGTTGGGGATCCCGCCTTGCGGGCCTTGCAGCGGCGCCGCGTGGCAGACGACCGCCCAGCGCGCGGCGTTGGTCGAGACGGCGAAGGCGATCTCGCGGTCGGCCTCGTAGCGCCCCGGGCCGAGGACGCCGGGGAACGAGAGACTGCCCCCGGAGACGGAGATGGAGACGACCTCCGGCACGTCCGCGAGGATGACGATCGGGCCCGAGCGGCCGAGCGTGACCGCCTGCTCCGCCTCGGCGGCCGCGGGATCGCGCGTCATGGGCGCGAAGCTGCGCAGCGTCATCCTGATCTCGTAGGGGCCCGCGGGGTCGCACCAGCGCGGGCGGAACTCGAGGCGGCCGCGCAGCTCCGCGGGGGAAGTCGGATCGCCAATGGCCAGCGGCTCCCCCGCGCGCAGTGGGCGGAGGGGCGCGCCGGGGCCGCCCATGGCGATGGCCAGCCGATCCGGCGGCACCCGTCCGCGCGGGCCGCGAACGGCGGCCTCGTCGATGCTCACTCCCCAGACGGGGATCATGGAGAGCACCGTCGCCGTGAACTCCGCCTGTCCGAGCCAGGGCTTGCCTGCGCCCGGATCGGCGGGCAGCGGCTCGAAGCGGACGGTCTGCATCGGGGAGTCGAGCGTGATGGCCACCGCCTCGGGCGAGAGCGGCTGGCCCTCCTGGGCGGCGACACAGGTCGCCAGCACGGAGAGCCCGAGCAGGAGCAGACCCCCGACCGCGGGGGATCCGCTCACCTGGAGCCTTGCCGGGGATCGCATCGACCCTCCCCGGTGCGACGTGCCGCCCGCCGGATCCGCGCCCGCCGATCGCGAGCACAGGCGACGATTCGCCGTTCAGGAATCCGCGAGAGAGGGAAGGGGCTTCCCGCTGTCTCTTCGGCCCGCATCGCACCTGCCGCCTTCGCTTGGATCACGGTATGCCGGATGATGCGTGTACCTGCGCGCGACCCATAGCGGCGGATCGCGCCTCACCGACGCCTGATTGTCGCACGCGGACATCGCCCGCGTCAACGCCCGCGCCGCGATCCTCGAGAGAATCGACCGATGAGATATCTCGAATCGTCAGACATAGCGCAGGCGGCCCGCATTCGCGCCGCTCGGCGCGCGTGGACTTGTAGCGGATAGTTGACGAGAGCGCGCGCGGACTGGCATCATTATCGACGAACGATGTGCCCAGAAGAGCAGTGAGCTTCCCGTGAGCGATCGGGCGGGCAGGGCACCCCGCGAGGACCCGTGATGACGCTACCGTGTCGATGGCAACAGAGGTCCCCGGTGGGACCCGCCGGCCGGCGCGAGGCCGTCCGCCGCGTGGATGGCGGCCGCGCCGGGCATGTCGAGTCTCGCTCCTCGGCGTCTCGCTCGTCCCTAACGGCTGGAGCGCGCCGCCCGCCAACTCCCCGCAGCGTGAGGTGCACCATGAAGGGCCGTCCCCGCGCCGCCCGGGCGCGCGCGCTTGCGCTACCGTCTCTGGGTCTGCTCGTCCTGCTCGCCGGTTCCACGCCTTCGGCCGCGCGCGAGGTTTCCGTCGAGCCCGCTCAGGCCTGGTTCTCGGAGCGCAGCGGACACGGCCAAGCGGTCGTCACCGTCTGGTACGACGACGAGGGCCAGTCCAGCCCCGCGGTGCGCGGCTACCGCATCGAGATCACCTATCCCCAAGCCTACGCTCGCGTGGCCGGCATCGCCCAGGGGGACTTCCTGAGCGGCGGCGGCACGGTCGCCTTCTTCTCCTCGGCCGAAGGGGGGAGGATCACGGTCAACGCCGCCATCCTCGGCAGCACGAGCGGCGCGACGGGCAGCGGGACGCTCTTCACCGTCACCCTCGACGGGCAGGGCGCGGCCGAGGGCTGCGGCGATCTCGAATTCGACGCGCAGGCCTGCGTGATCCGCGACGTGCAGAACAACGACCTTCCGGCGAGCTACGCCGGCGGCTGGATCGCCTTCGACG
>VGIY01000379.1 GCA_016867695.1 Candidatus Eiseniibacteriota bacterium
GAAGTTCTGGCACCCGGCCGACATGCCGCTGATCGGCCCGATCACCTACGGTACCGCCGGGCTGGCGCTCTTCGGCCTGGCCTACCTGTTCATCCTCCGCGCGGTCTGGCGCTTGGAGCGTACCTCGGGGGCCGCCGCGGGCGGCGCGTCACCTCTGATCGGGCGCGGGGAAGGGCCGCCGGCCGGGCCGGCCCACTGGTATCTCGCCGCCGCCGCCGTCGCCTCGGCCTTCTTCACCCTCTCGACCCACATGCACGAGAACCACGCCTTCGCGCTCCTGCCGCTGCTGATCCTCCTGGCCGACCGGGGGCGGCGCTGGTTCGCGCTCCTCCTCGTCGCCGCCGCCTCGATCGGCGTCAACATGCTGACCCACGACTACATCCTGTCCGCCGAGGTCTGGTCGAAGATCGGCGGCAACTCGGGCTACTATCACCCCGGCCTCTTCCGCGACCTCTCCCGCCTGGAGCTGGCCGCGGCCAAGGCCAACTCGGTCGTCACCCTGGGGATCTGCGCCGTTCTTCTCGCCTCCCTGGCGCGCTTCACCCCCCGCTCAGCAGCTCCGCGAACATCCGCGCGTTGACCACCGCGTGGCCGGCGTGGCAGTTGTTGAAGAAGACATAGGTCCTGCGCGCCTCCTGCGCTAGCTCGCGCACGATCCGCGCCCACTCCCCCAGCTCGGCCTCGTCGTAGCGGTAGTCGTATCGCCGGCTGCCCCCGCCCCACCAGTCGCGCCGGTTCCGGCCGTGGAGGCGGACGTAGGCGGTATCGCCGGCGACGAAGGCGCGGCGGGGCATGAGACCAGGCAGGTCGGGCTCGTCGACGGCGCAGAAGCCGCAGTCGACGCGGGCGAGCAGCTCGGGCAGATCGGGCGCGTCCCAGGAGGCGTGGCGGAACTCGGCGAAGACCGCCCGGCCGGGGAGCGCCCGGCGCAGGTCGGCGAGGTACTGCTCGGCGGCGCCCGTGCGGCGGAACGAGTAGGGGAACTGCGCCAACAACCCCGCCAGCCTGCCGGCCGACCCGAGCGGGGCGACCGCGTCCAGGATCGCCGCCGCGGGAGAGGCGATGTCGCGGCGCTCGTGCGTCAGCGCCGCGGGCAGCTTGACCATGAAGTTGAAATCGGGGACGCTGCGTTCGGCCATCCGCCGCATCGCCTCCGTCGAAGGAATGCGGTAGTAGGTCGCGTTGAGCTCGACGGTGCGGAAGCGGCGCTGGTAGAAGTCGAGCATCCCGCCCGGGGGCGTGCCCGGCGGGTAGAAGGGACCGATCCAGTCGCGGAAGCTGAAGCCGGAGGTGCCGACGCGAATCGAGCCCGTGGGCAGGCGCTGGAGGTCGGGGGCGACCGGCCCGCCGCCTCCCGCCCGGTCCTCAGCGGGAAACAGGTTCGACTGGCCTGGCGGGTCTGCGGTCACGACGATCCTCCTCCTCCCCCGCTCCCGCTCGAGCGGGGCGCATCGCTCCGGCGGGCAGGAGGCTGTGCGCGCCGAAGTGATCCCGGATCCCGTCCACGGCCTGGAGGAGCTCGCGGTAGCGGCGGTCCTGCGGAAAGAGCGGCAGCTGGGCGCGCCCCTCGGCGGGCTGCAGCTGCGCCGCGGTCACGCCCAGCAGCCGGATCCCCGTGCCGCAATAGTGATCGAGAAAGAGATCCCTCGCCGTGCGGTAGAGATCGCGGGTCTCCAGCGTCGGATGGGCGAGGACCCGCTGCCGGGTGAGCGCGCTGAAATCGCTGTAGCGGATCTTGATCCTCACGCAGCGGCCGGCGTAGCCCTCCCGGCGCATGTCGGCGGCGACGCGATCGGTGAGGGCGAGGATCAGCGACAGGGCATCGTCGGTGGTCTCCAGGTCGCGTTCGAGCGTGTGCTCGTGGCCCAGCGACTTCGCCGGAGGCGAGGCGTGGCTGGGCACGACCGGGCTGTCGTCGCGCCCCCAGGCCAGGGCGTGCAGCGCCTCGCCGTAGACGCCGAATCGGCGCGACAGAAGGCTGGCCCGCGTCGCCGCGAGCTCGCCGATCGTCTCGATGCCGTAGATCATCAGCGCCGAGGCGGTCTTCGCCCCCACGCCGTAGAGCCGCTCGACCGGCTGGGGCCAGAAGAGCTGCCGGAAGCGGCTCTCGCCGAGCAGCGTCAAGCCTCCAGGCTTGCGCACCTTGGAAGCCATCTTGGCGATCGCCTTGTTGGGCCCCACGCCCGCCGAGCAGGAGAGGCCGAACTCGGAGAGGACGGCCGCGGACACCTCGCCGGCCAGCCTTTCTGCCTCCTGCCAGACGATGCCCTCGTCGGCGCCTCGAGGGAGGAGATCGCCGATGTCGAGGAAGGCTTCGTCGATGCCGCTCATCTCGACCTTGGGGGTGAAGCCGAGCAGGCGGCGTAGGATGCGCCGCGAGGTGTGGATGTAGAGACCGGGATGGCAAGGCACGAACTCGACTCGCGGGCAGAGGCGCCGGGCATGGGCGGCGGGCATGCCCGCGCGGATGCCGAATTCGCGCGCCTCGTAGGAGGCCGAGGCGACGACGCCCCGGCTGCCGGGCAACGCCCCCACCGCCAGCGGCCGGCCCTTGAGCGACGGACAGGCCTGCGCCTCGAGGGAGGCGAAGTAGGCGTCCATGTCGATGTGCAGGATCACGCCCCTCGCCTCCTAGGCCAGTTCCCGGTAGACGCCGACGACTCGCCCGAGGATCCGCAGCGGCGGGGAGCTCTCGTCGAGGACGAGCGGGGCGTAGTCGGGATTCTCCGGCTGCAGCACCACCCGGCCCGGTTCCCGGCGGAAGCGCTTGACCGTCGCCTCGTCGCCGATCAGCGCGACGACGATCTCGCCGTCGCCCGGCTCCGGGTCGCTGCGCACGAGGACGATGTCGCCGGGAAGGATCCCCGCGCCGCGCATGCTCTCCCCCTGGATGCGCAGCGCGAAGTCGCCCCCCAGGCGCGCGAGACGCCCGGCGTCGAAATGGCCCTCGATGTTCTCGGCGGCGAGCAGCGGCCCGCCGGCGGCGACGCGCCCCAGGATCGGAACTCCCCTCCCGGTCGATCGTCCGCGCCCGTCGAGCCGTCGGCCGCGATCGCGGACCGATCGCCCGCGACCGTCGGCCGATCCCCCCGGCCCGAGCAAGGCCCCGCCCG
>VGIY01000380.1 GCA_016867695.1 Candidatus Eiseniibacteriota bacterium
GACGGCGACGCCCCAGGCCCTCCAAGCCTCGCCGCTGCCGCTCTGCCGCATCGACATCGACCCCGACTCGCTGGCCCTGCTGAACATCGACCCCGAGCAGGACGTCTACTACGGCTGCACGGTCACTCTCGACGGCGTCGTCTATCCGGCCGGCGTGCGCTACCGCGGCAATGTGGTGCGCAAGCTCAGCAAGAAGTCCTACAAGATCCGCCTCGCCAGCGGCTACGAGTTCGAGGGGCGCACCAAGCTCAACTGCAACTCGGCCATGTGCGACCCGGTGCTGGCTCGCGAGTCGCTCTCGATGGGGCTCTTCCGCGCGGCCGGCGTGCCCGCCCCGCGCACCTGGTGGCGGGCGCTCGTGCTCAACGGCGAGTACATCGGCGCCTACTGCGACGTCGAGCAGGTCGACAAGCGTTTCCTGATCCACCACGGCCTCGACGACGACGCCAACGTCTACAAGTGCCAGGACCGGCTGGTCGTGCTGCCCGACTACGACAGCTACGTGCAGGCCTACGAGAAGGAGACCAACGAGAGCGGCAGCTACAACGACCTGATCTGGTTCATCGAGACGCTCAACTACACGCCCGACGAGTCCTTCTACGAGACCTTCATCGACTTCTTCGACTTCGACGGCTTCCTCAACTACTTCGCCACGCTGACGCTGATCAACGACGGCGATGCGATCTTCAAGAACTACTTCCTCTACCACGACCTCGACGGGGACCTCTGGAAGATCCTCCCCTGGGACAAGGACCTCACCTGGGGCGTGCGCTGGCCCTTCGACAAGAACATCTACACGCAGAGCTCGCTGCTCCAAGGCGTCGGCCCCAGCGGCAACATCCTCTACTGGCGGATCCTCTCCGACCCCCTGTTCCGCAACATGCACGCCTCCAGGCTCTACGAGCTGCTCGCCGAGACCTGGCCCGCGGCGCAGGTCGGGCAGCTCATCGCCGACGGCCATGCGCTCACCATGGCCAACGGCGAGGTCGACATCCGCAAGTGGTACTGGGAGGACAACACCCGCCTGCGCGCCGGCGACGAGGAGCTGAGCCACTTCCTCGAGGCGCGCAGCGCCTACATCCTCGGCGCCCTGCCGAGCCTGGTCACGCCCCAGGGGCTCTACATCAACGAGTTCATGGCCGACAACGGCACGACGCTGGCCGACGAGCATGGCGACTACGACGACTGGATCGAGATCTACAACCCGGGGCCGGCGCCGGCGAGCATGAGCGACTACTACCTGACCGACGACCTCGCCAACCCGACGCGCTGGAGCTTCCCCGACATGACCCTGGGCGCGGGCGAGTACCTGCTCGTCTGGGCGGACAACCAGCCCTACCAAGGCCCGCTGCACGCGAACTTCCGCCTGAGCGCCGCCGGCGAGCTGATCGCCCTCCACCGCCGCGAAGGTGACGGCGGAGGCCCCGACGACATCGATCCGGTGGATCTCGTCTTCTTCGGGCCGCAGGCGAGGGACGTCTCCCGCGCCCGGGTCACCAACGGCGACTACCGCTGGCGGTTCGCCACGCAGCCGACCCCCGGCGCCGACAACTACCACCCGCAGGCCGCGCCCTGGGAGGGCGTCTCCATCCGTCCGCTGGCGCTGGAGGCCTGGCCCAATCCGCTGCGCGACAGCGTCGCCCTGCGGCTGCCGGGGAGCGGGGCGGGCGGGACGCTCGAGATCCTCGATGTCGCCGGCAGGGTCTGCCGGCGGCTGACCCCGCTCGCCGAAACCTCGGGCGCGCAATGGCGCTGGGACCGCAGGCTGGCCGCGGGCGCGCCGGCGCCGGCGGGGATCTACTGGGCCTACTGGCGCCCCCTCCCGGGACAGGACCCGCCGCAGCGCGTGCTGCCGGTGCAGCTGATCGTGCTGCGCTGAGGAGGATTCCCGGGCCCCGGAGCGCGTGCGACTCCTGAGCTGAGGATTCCCGGGCCCCGGAGTGAGCGCCTGCTAGCCTGAGGATCCACGGGCCTCGGAGCGCGCGCGAAGCTCCTTCCGCCCCCGCCTGGCCAGAAGGTCGCAGCGCTCGTTGAGCGGGTGGCCCGCGTGTCCGGCCACGCGCTGCCAGCGCAGGCGGCGCCCCTGCGCCAGCGTCCAAAGCCTCTCCCAGAGGTCGCGGTTCTCGACCGGCTGCCCGGCCACGGTCTTCCAGTCGTTGCGCAGCCAGTTGTGGATCCAGCGGGTGATGCCGGCGATGACATAGTTGCTGTCGCCGATCAGGCACAGCGGCCCTTCGGTCTCCTCGAGCAGGCGGATGGCGCCGGTCAGCTCCATGCGGTTGTTGGAGGTATGAGGCTCCCCCCCGCACAGCTCGCGGCCGTCGGGCAGGACGATGCCCCAGCCGCCCAGCCCGGGGTTGGGGTCGGCGCCGCCGTCGAAGGCCCCGATGGGAGTGCCGGCATCATCGGCCATCAGCGGGGGCGCGGGCCGGCCGGGATCCATGGCCGCCAGGATCTCCTCGATCCGCGCGGCCGAACGCGGCAGCCGGAAGCCGTGCGGGTTCTTCTCCGCGTAGACGGTCTTGCGCTTGCCGTCGCGATACCAGTTGATCACCGTACCGTCGGCGAAGGTGAGCTTCACGCCGTAGGGCAGCGGTCCGCGGCGGATCTCGGTCATGCACATCCTCCCGGGCCATCGTTTCATCCGCTGCCGCCCGGCGCAACAGCCTCCTCGCCACGGACCCGGTCGGGTGCCGCCCGCCTCCGGGACGCGGGACTGCGGAGAAGCGGCGGCCACGCCGCCCGGGGCGGCACTGGCGCAGCACAAGGGAACACGCCGGGGAACGCCGCAGGACCGGGGAACACCGGTTCCCCCGCCCAGCCCCGGGACGCTATACTGGGATCGATGCTCCTCGCCCGCCGCGCGCTGCGCTCACAGCAGGAGTGCCGGGGCGGCAGGCGGCGGCGCGGGGCGATGCCGACGGGAGGCCCAGGTGGCCCGGCAGATACCTCCGCGGGGCGGCCGCTCGCGCCGCGATTTCCTCAGACTCTCCTCGCTCGCTGCGGCGGCCGCCGCGAGCGGCGGCGTTCCGGGTCTTCTCGCCCGGCAGGCGCGAGCATCCGCCGCCCCCGAGGCGCGGGCATCCGCGCTACCGGCCGCCGGGGCAGCGCGC
>VGIY01000381.1 GCA_016867695.1 Candidatus Eiseniibacteriota bacterium
TGCCGACTGGTCGCCCATCTCCGACCGCATCGTCCACGTCTGCATGATCGACCGGCGCTTCGAGCTGGCGGTGATCAGCGCCGGGGGCATGCTCTGGAGGCGGCTGACCAGCGGCGGCGGATGCGAGAACCCCCGCTGGGCGCCCGACGGGCGCCACGTCGTCTTCACCCGCTCCCAGCAGGGGATGCGACAGCTCTGGATCCTGGATGTCAACTCGGGTAACCTGCGGCAGTTGACAGCGTCTTCGGGGGGTTCCTACAATCCCGCCTGGTCGGGTAGTTTCCAGGAACGCCCGGGACCTGTCGGTACGCGCTGATGGGTGCCAAGCCGAAGTACAAGGAGGTTGCGATGCGGAAGTGGACGACCGCTGTCCCACTGGTGGTCGCCCTGGCGGCGATCTTCATGGTGGCCGGATGCTCGAAGAAGACGGCGCAGAAGCCGATCACGCCCGCGCCGGTGGAGAGCGCCGAGCCGAAGCCGGTCACGCCGGAGGCGCCGGAGTCAGCCGTGGTCCCGGTGGAGACCGGTCTTGCCGACGTCTTCTTCGACTACGACAAGTCCAACCTGCGGCCCGACGCGATCCAGGTGCTGACCCGCAACGCCGAGCATCTGAAGGGCCACCCCGAGGTCCGGATCCTGATCGAGGGGCACTGCGACGAGCGGGGCACGATCGAGTACAACCTCGCCCTGGGCGACCGCCGGGCGCGCTCGGCCCGCGACTTCCTCGTCAACTACGGCATCGCCGCCGGGCGGATCGAGACGATCAGCTACGGCAAGGAGCGCCCCTTCGCCACGGGGCAAGACGAGGGGGCCTGGTCGCAGAACCGGCGGGCGCACTTCGCCGCCAGGTAGGGCAGCGTGCGACACCCGTTTTCCTGGTGCCTGTGGCCGCTCCTGCTGGCGCTCGGCTGCGCCTCGCAGGGCGGCTCGCGCTTCCCCTTCGGGGGAAGGCAGCCCGCCGAGCCCGACTCGGCGGCGCTGCGCATGGCGGCGATGGAGCAGCGCCTCGGACGCATCGACGCCGCGCTCGGGCGTCTCGAGGCGTTGATCCGCCAGAACCATGCCGCGACCCAGGCGGAACTGGGCGAGCTGCGCGGGGAGACCCGGGCGCTGGGGGAGAGGGTCTCCGGCCTGGATCGCAGGCAGGCGGGCGACTGGCGGACCTACGCTCCCGGGCAGCCCGGGTACGCGCTTCCCCCGGGCGCCGAGGAGGGTCTGGTTCGGCTCGACGACCCGGGGCGCGGAACGCATCCGCCCGCCGGCGAGGGGGTGCCGCTGGGACCCGGGTGGAGCCAGGCCGGCGGCGGCGGACCGATCGGCCCCGGCGGCTCGTTGGCCCCCGCGGAAGGCGCCCCGGGCGGGGCCTATCCGGAGACGGCCGGCGAGAGCCCGATGGGCGGCGCCCTCGAGGGGCGTCGCGGAGATCCTCCGGCCGAGGGGCAACGGCTCTATCAGGTCGCCTACCAGGATCTGATGGAAGAGAACTACCAGCTGGCGCTGATCAACTTCCGCGCCTTCCTCGAGCGTTTCCCGCAGACGCGGCTCTCCGACAACGCCCAGTACTGGATCGGCGAGGTCTACTACGGCCAGCGCCAGTTCCAGACGGCGCTGGAGGAGTTCCGCAAGGTGATCGAGGAGTACCCGGAGGGCGACAAGGTGCCGGCCGCCTACTACAAGATCGCCCTCTGCTTCCAGAACCTGCGCGATCTGCCGACGGCGCGGCGCTATCTCGAGTTCCTGATCCGCCAGCACCCCGACTCGCGCGAGGCGCGTCTGGCCGAGGCGGCGCTGCGCGAGCTGTGACGCGGGCGCGTTGCGGCTGCGGGCAGGGGCGGCGCCGGGCTCCCGTCGCCTCCGGGCGGGCTCACGTCTCCTTGCGGTAGAGCTCCCCCGCGGCGTGGCGGCGAGTCAGCTTCTCCAGCATGTCGTCGACCATCGCCTCCAGGTCGTACTCGGGGCGCCAGCCCCACTCCTCGCGGGCGGCCGAGTCGTCGATCGACTCGGGCCAGGAGTCGGCGATCCCTTGGCGGAAGTCGGGGGCGTAGTCGACGGTGAACTCCGGGATGCGGCGGCGGATGGCGGCAGCCAGCTCGCCGGCCGAGAAGCTCATCGCCGAGATGTTGAAGTCGCCATGGTGCTTGAGCTGGGCGAAGTCGGCCTCCATCAGGTCGATCGTCGCCTTGATGCAGTCGGGCATGTACATCATCGGCAGCCGCGTGTGCTCCTTCAGGAAGCAGGTGTAGCGGCGCTCCTCGACCGCCTTGTAGAAGATCTCGACGGCGTAGTCGGTCGTGCCGCCGCCGGGGAGGGTCTCGGCGGAGATGATGCCGGGATAGCGCAGGCCCCGGGCGTCGACGTTGTAGCGGCGGACGTAGTAGTCGCAGAGCAGCTCGCCGGTGACCTTGGTCACCCCGTACATCGTGGTCGGCTTGAGCACCGTCTCCTGCGGCGTATTGACCCGCGGGCAGCCGGCGCCGAAGACGGCGATCGAGCTGGGGCAGAGGACCTGGGTGAGCTCCAGCTCGCGGGCCAGCTCGAGCGTGTTGATCAGGCCGGTGACATTGACGTGCCAGGCCATCTGGGGATTCGTCTCGCCGACGGCCGAGAGGATCGCCGCCATGTTGATGATCGTGTCGATGCCGTGCCGGGCGCAGACC
Source organism: Candidatus Eiseniibacteriota bacterium (assembly GCA_016867695.1). Lineage (GTDB taxonomy): Bacteria > Eisenbacteria > RBG-16-71-46 > CAIMUX01 > WJJG01 > VGIY01. The sequence continues at coordinate 2,658 of VGIY01000381.1, forward strand.
GCCTTCATCTTCTCGGGATCGGTGACGTCGGCCCACTCGAAGGGGCCCGACTCGCGCAGCTCCTTCGATGGCTGCGTCTTGCGGCCGCAGGCGACGACATTGTCCGACCCGTAGCGGGCGCGCAGCGCGAGCGTCAGCTCGGAGCCGATCTGGCCGACCGCGCCGGCCACCATGATCTTGCGGATCTTCTTTCTGACCATCTTGCCACCCCGTTGCCCCAGTGCCTGGAAACCCCCGCCGCGGCGCGGCGAGACACGGCCGGGGACGATAGCGGAACAGGGCGGCGGACGCAACCTCGACGCGGCGACCCAGTGGTGTGACGCCCCCGTGGCGCCCCCGTGGCGCCCCCGCGCCGCCCCGCGCCCGCCCCGCGTCGCCCCGCGCCCGCCGTGCGTCGCCCCGCGCCCGCCGTGCGTCGCCCCGCGCCCGCCGTGCGTCGCCCCGCGC
>VGIY01000382.1 GCA_016867695.1 Candidatus Eiseniibacteriota bacterium
GGCTCGTGATCTCGACCCGGTGCAACCGGGCCGTCCATGGCCCGATGCGCCGGGTCGCAGCGGACGGCGCGACCCGGGCGGCGGGATGGTAGAGGCCCGCGAGACGGCGCAGCGTGGCGCTGAGCGGGTCGTCGCCCGGGAGGAGGTCGGCAAGGTCGAACGGCAGGGGGAGCTCGGAGTAAGTTCGAGCCTCCGCATCGAGGAGCCGGCAGCGGCCGGCGTCGAAGTCGAAGAGCGCCGCGAAGCCCGTGCCATGCACGGCGACCCGATCCGCTCCGACCCAGATGGCCAGCGTGTCCTCGCTCGCCGGCCAGGCGTAGCCGAAGGCCTCCAGCGGCTCGCTGCGCACGGCCTGGAGGATGAACAGGTCGGCGCGCGCCGGAGCTCCGCCGAGAAGGAGGGCCAGCGCGCCGGGCAGCACGAACCGCGGCGCGAAGCGCAGAGGCCCGGCGCCGATCACTGGACGCCACCGCCCGACCGGGCGGAGCGCGCCGCCGCCGGCTCCTCCGGCAGCGGATGGTCGCGGCGGAAGCAGGCCAGGCGCTCCTCGACCAGCGGGAACTGGGCGGCGTCGACGAAGGAGACGCAGGCGCGCAGGCCCTCGCCGCGGCGGCTGCCGGTCGACTCCAGCGTGATGGCGCTCAGACCGTAGTGCAGCAGCGCGAGCATCAGCTGCTGTCCGCTCATGCCCGGATAGGCGAAGGTGAAGTAGAAGCCGTCCGCCAGGGGCTCGCCCAGATCGTTGTCGTAGACCAGGCGGAAGCCGTGGCGCCGGAAGATCGCCTTCAGCGTCGCCGCGCGCCGCCCATACTCGCGCGTCGCGGCGACGAAGTCGAGCTCCCCGGCGTTGGCCTTGCGCATCAGGCCGACGAGACCCCACTGGGAGGACTGGGGCACGCCCGACGTCGTGCAGTAGACGCCTCCGTGGACGAAGGCATGGCCGACGTTGGCCGTGCCGAAGCGGGGCACGAGCGCGGGGGCGCTCATCTTCAGGAAGGCGGGGGAGAAGGCGGCGATGCCGATGCGCGCTCCGGCGAAGCTGAAGATCTTCGACGAGGAGATGAGCACGAAGTAGCGGTCGGTGTAGCGGGCGATCGTCGGCTGGAAGGGGGGACGCCCGGGGATCGAGTAGTCCTGGCGGAAGTCCATGCACAGGTAGGCCAGGTCCTCGATGGCCAGCACGTCGTGGCGAGTGCAGAGCTCCCCCAGGCCGCGCAGCTCCTCCTCCTTGAGCGCGATCCAGGAGGGGTTGTTGGGGCTCGAGTAGAGCAGTCCCCCGATGCGCCCGCCGGATAGCTTGCGTTCGACCTCGGCCAGCAGCGCCGGGCCGCGGAAGTCCGCCGTCTCGATCGAGTCGAGCCCGAGCCCGAGGAAGCGCGTCTGGCGCATGCTCACCGGGAACGTCGGGTGGAGGTAGAGGATCGTGTCGCGCCCCGGAAGCCGGTATCCGGCGATCGCCTGGGCGATGAAGCCCCCCTGCATCGATCCGACCGTGGGGACGCAGCACTCGGGGGGGATGTCGAGGTCGAGGAAGTTGGCGATGAAGCGCGAGGCCTCCCGCTTCAGTTCGGGGATCCCGTCGAAGGGGGGATACTGCGCGCTGGCCTGCCGCTCGGCCTCGATCCGGCCGGCGGTCTCCACGCCGATCGGGTCGTAGGGCAGGTTGGGCACGCCGAACTCCATGCGCACGAAGCGCACGTTCAGCTCCTGCTCGATCAGGGTGACCAGGCGGTTGGTCTCGCGGATCGAGAGGTTGGCCGGGTCGAATCCCGTGGAGTCGAGGATGCGCCCGATCCGGCTGCGATCGAAGGGGACTGCGCCCGCGTCCATGCCTGCCTCCCTCCCGCGGAACCGGCGGCGACGGGTCCGGGCCGCGCATCGCGCCGGAGGGGCAGTATAGCGGGCGCGGGGGGAGCGGGGCGAGGCGATTTCGGCCGCGGGGATCGGCCCGGGCCCGTCAGGCGGCGGACGCCTCCGCCGAGCGGCCGGCGGCGGGGAGCTCGACGGCGAGCGTGAAGGTCGATCCGGCCCCCATCCGGCTCTCGACCCGGAGCGTGCCGCCCATCATCACGGCCAGCTTGCGCGAGATGGCCAGGCCGAGGCCCGTGCCGCCATAGCGGCGCATGGTCGAGCCGTCGACCTGAGTGAAGCTCTCGAAGATCATCTCCAGCTTGTCATTGGGGATGCCGATGCCCGTGTCGCGCACGGCGTAGACGAAGCGGGAGGCGCCCTCGCCCGGCTCGACGCGCAGCGTCATCGTCACGCCCCCCTGCTCGGTGAACTTGACCGCGTTGGAGAGGAGATTGAGGAGGATCTGCAGGAGCCGGCGCCCGTCGCCGACGACCGGCGCGGAGGCCCGCGCGTCGACCTCGAGGGACAGCGTGAGGCCCTTCAGGTCCGCCTTGGGCCGCAGCATGGACAAGGCGCGCTCGGCCACCTGGGCCGGGTCGAACGGCTGGGCGTCGAGCTCGAGACGCCCCGCCTCGATCTTGGAGAAGTCGAGGACCTCGTTGATCAGCTCGAGCAGGTTCGAGCCGCACTCCTGGATCTTGACCACCCACTCCCGCTGCTGCTCGTCGATCGACGAGATCTCGAGCAGGTCGGCCAGACCGATCAGGCCGTTGAGCGGGGTGCGGATCTCATGGGAGACATTGGCCAGGAACTCGCTCTTCGCCACGCTGGCGGCCTCGGCCGCCTCCTTGGCCTCGCGCAGCTCGTGCGTGCGCTCCTCGACCATGATCTCGAGCCCCTCGGCGTACTTCTCCACCTGGGCGCGCGAGCGGCGCAGCTCCTCGTAGGCGCGCGACAGCCGCTCGTGGGCCGACTGGATCGACGCGGCCATGGCGTTGAAGCTGCGCGCCAGCTGCCCGATCTCGTCGGCGGAGGGATCGGAGACGCGCACGTCGAGCGCGCCCAGGCTCAGCTGCTGGGCTCCGTGCGCCACGCGGTGGAGCCGGCGGGCGACATGCTCGAAGAGGGCCCGGGAGACGATGAAGGAGGCGAGGAGCGCCCCGAGCGCCGCGCTCACCGCGAGGAGTTGGCTCTGGCGCGCCTGGCGCGCGACCGGGCTCATGTCCACGGCCAGCAGGACCGAGCCGATGC
>VGIY01000383.1 GCA_016867695.1 Candidatus Eiseniibacteriota bacterium
TGAGACGACCGTTACCAGCCCGAAGGCCAGCAGCGTCAGCCCGGCCAGCGCGCAGGCGCTGAAGATCGCCAGCCGCCAGGCCGGGTGCTTGACGTAGTCCTGGATCACGCCGTAGAGGCCGTTGAGCGCGTGATAGAGGGCGAGCACCAGGAAGGTGATCTCGAGCACCTTCCAGTAGGGATTCGCCATCAGGCGGGTCACATCCTCCCAGGCGAGGCCGTGCTCGTGATAGCGGTGCATGGTCAGCAGGTGGACGAGCAGGATCGGCACCAGCACGATGCCGGTCAGCCGCTGGAAGAACCAGGCGAGCAGGCCCCCCGATCCGACGCCTCTGTCTCTCATGTTCGCCGCCCCCGTCCCGTTCATGGTCCGCCCCCCGTGCGCGCCGAGTTCAGAGCGCGCGCGTCAGCGCGGCGTGCGCCGGCGCCCGCGTGAGTCCCAGGAAGAGCCCAGCCAGCTCCCAGGCGCAGAGGAGATAGAGGATCACGCCCAGCCCCATCGCCGCCCAGAAGACGGTCTTCTGGGGCTTGACCACGCCGGCGAAATCGGCGAGCACGATCCGGATGCCATTCATCATGTGGTAGAGGACGACCCCGATCAGGCCCAGCTCGAAGAACATGAAGACCTTGCTGCCGAGGAAGTCCATCACCTGCTTGTACTCGCGCGGGCCGTGGGCCAGGTGGTGCACAACCCATATGTGGAGAACGAGATAGAGGGTGATGAGGATTCCGGTGATTCGATTGAGCAGCCAGGCGACATAGCCGGCGTGCCAGCGATACATCATCGGCGGCCTCCGCGCTGTGTGATCGCGCCCCCCGACGAGGGCGTCCCGACCCGCAAAACGGGCGAAGAGTAGCACGGGGCGCGCGGCCGGGCCATCGATGCCTTTCTAATGCCGGCGACGACATCCGCTCACCGGGCGGCGGCCGTTCGCCGGGTAGCCGCGTCCGCTCGCCGGGCGGCGGCGTCTGTCCGCCGGGCGGCCGCATCAGCTTGCCGGGTGGCCGCGGCCGTCCGCCGGGCGGCGGCGGCGCGTCCCCGGGAGCGCCTCTCGTAACCTGTGACCAAGATTCTCGTTAGGGCTCGCCGCCCTGTCCCGCTGCGCCGGCGCCTTCGGCGGGCGCGGGGCCGCCTCGATCGAGGCTACCTCAGGAGGACGCAGGGCCTCGTCGCCGCCACGCCGCCGCAGCGTGCGCGGACCCAGTAGACGCCCTGGGGAGAAGGCGCTCCGCGCGCATCGCTTCCATCCCAGAGCAGGCGCAACCCTCCCGGGGGAGAAGTCGCTTCCGCCAGCCGCCGGATCACCCTGCCGGTCGGATCGAGCACCTCGACGGCGACCCGGCTTCCCTCGGGCGCCGTGACGCCGATCCGGAACGCCCCCGCGGACGGAGTCGGGCCGAGCTCGACCCCGAGCCCTCCCTGGAAAGCGGTCGGGCCCCGCCCGGGCAAGCCGACAGCGCTCGGATCCCCGACGATCGTGAACCGGAAGCGGCCCGCGGGCGCCCCGCGCGGCAGCGTCTCGCGCCTGCCCGAGTGGTCCGCAGCGGCGAGGAAGTACTCGACCTCCGTCCCCGGAGGCTGGCCGGGAAGAACCGCCCGGAAGGAATCGGGGGCGGCGAGGGCCTCGAGGGGCGCCGCCTGCCAGATGCCCTCCCCGGCCACCCGCCAGCGCACGAGCAGCGAGTCGGCCACCAGCCCCGCGCCGCTGCGGTCGTCGATCAGGGCCACGATCTCCCGATCCGGCGTCCACGGCACCTCGTCGTCCAGAGGCCGGTGGGCGAGGCGCAGCATTCCGCGGTCGAAGATGCCCATCGTCCGGCAGTGCAGGGCGTCGTAGTAGTACCAGGCGCTCCAGGGGAAGCCGATCACCTCGTAGCCCGGCATCGCGTCGGCGTAGGCGGCCAGCGCCGCGGCATCGGACGAGATGTTGAAGAGAGGCACCAGGACCTTGCGGTTGAGGATCAGCGAGTTGGTGTAGGCCGCGGTCGAAGTGCCGCTGTAGGCGCCGCAGAAGACGCGCAGCAGGCGATAGGGGCGGCCGTAGCAGGAGGTGAGCGCCGCCAGCTCGTCCACCAGGTGCTCGATGCAGCCGTATTCGGGATGCCCCATGGCCACCTGCTTGACCAGGATCGTCTCCTCGTCGAGCAGCTTGGCGTAGCAGTCGATGTGCTGGATGCCCTGGATCTCCGGATTGTCGACGAAGTGGTAGTCGCCGATTCCCAGGAAGGCGCCGGCCAGAGCGCGGAACTGCGCCTCGGTCAGCTGGGGCGAGTTCTCGGCGAGCATCTGTCGCGTCGAGAACGCGGTCCCCTGCCCGTCGACCATGATGTTGCCGCCGGTGCAGAACGCTGGAAGCTCGTGCAGCGGGCAGCCGAACTCCGCGGCAAGGACGCCGTTGACCAGGTTGTCCTCGTCGTAGTAGCCGCGGATCCCGCGCGCCGACCGGCCTTCGCCGGCGCCCGGCACCCGGTCGCCTCCCGCCGCGATCGGGGGCGCGCCCTCGCGGCGTTCCGCCCAGCCTCTGCCCAGCGCGCCGGGATGAGGCCGCACGAGGAAGCCGTCGCCGTCGCAGCCCGGGACCCAGGGATAGCCGTTGAACACGGCGTCGGTGATGCCCCAGCGGCCCTCGCCGTCGAAGACGCTCAACGGGCCCCAGTCGCGGGTCCAGTGGGAATAGGTGTTGGCGTAGAGGAAGCGCGTGTGCGCGAGGTTCACCCCGTAGGAGGCGAAGGTGTTGCGGGCCTGGTTCTCCTGGCCCGAGGTCTCCACCAGCACATAGAGCGAGTCATCCTCGGCCAGCTCGACCACGAGCGCGGCCGGGATGCCGAGCGGCCAGCGGATGAGCGTGCCGGACGCGGGTTCCCACTCCGCGCAGGCGCGCACCGGGGGGATCGGATCGGACCCGGAGGGCGCCGCGGCGAGGAGCAGCGCGCCGAAGAAGAGGACCGCGCGGCGCGCGGCGCGGTGCCCGCGGGCCCGGCGGGGGCCGGCGCCGCGGCTGGGGGAGGAGACGCTTCCGTTCATCCCTCGATGATAGCAGACGCGGGCACCGCGCCGCGCCCCTAACCGCTCCCCCCGGCGTACATGCCGCAGTTCGAGC
>VGIY01000384.1 GCA_016867695.1 Candidatus Eiseniibacteriota bacterium
GACGCGGTTCTCGACGCGGTCGGACTGGCCGAGCGGGGCCGCCAGCCGGTGCGCAAGTACTCGGGGGGCATGAGGCGCCGCCTGAACCTCGCCGTCGGCATGGTCGCCCAGCCCCGCCTGCTGCTGCTCGACGAGCCGACCGTCGGCATCGACATCCAGGCACGCCTCAACATCCTCGACATCGTCCGCCAGATCGTCCGCCACGAGACGCTCGTCCTCTACACCACGCACTACCTCGAGGAGGCGCAGGACCTCTGCCACCGGATCGGCATCATGGACCAGGGCCGCGTGCTGGCCGAGGGCACGCTGGCGGAGTTGAAGCGACTGGTGGGCGCGGGAGGGATCCTCAGCCTGCGCGGCAGCTTCCGGGCCGAGGCCTTTCGCGCGGCGATCGAGGGGGACGCGCGCATGCACCTCGTCGGCCTCGAGGATGGCCAGGCCCTGCTCGAGATCGGCGTCGAGCGTGGCGAAGTTCCGGCGCTGCTGGCCCAGCTGCTCGGCAGGGGCCTGGACATCGATGACATCGGCATGCAGGAGGCGGGGTTGCAGGGGGTCTTCCTAAAACTGACCGGGAGAGAGCTGCGTGACTGAGGCGCGCGCGTTCAGGGCGCCGCGCGCGGCGCCGGCGGGAGGCGCGCGGCAGGCGGCGGCGCGACAGGCGGCCGCGCGACCGGACCGGATGCCCGCCGCGGGCCGGGACGAGGGGGCATCGTGAGAGTCGTCTGGTCGGTCCTGCTCAAGGACCTGCGCCTGCGCGCCCGCTCGCCGCTGGCGCCGCTCGTCTACCTCGCCTTCCCCTTCGTCTTCGCCGGGCTGATCGCGCTCGCCTTCGGCGGCGGCGGCGGGCGCGCGCCGCGTATCCCGATCGCGCTGGTCGACGAGGATGGCGGGCTGCTCGGCCCGCTCGTGCGCGGCGCGATGGGCCAGGAACAGGCGGCGCAGTTCCTGGAGGTGCGCGAGACGACGCTCGCCGAGGCGGAGGAACTGATCGCGCGCAACCGGATCGCCGGGGCGATCATCCTCCCCGAGGGCTTCTCCTCCGCGGTCCTCGATCGCCGGCCGACGGAGGTGCGCGTGCTGCGCAATCCCGCCTCCTCCCTGGGCCCCCTGGCGGCCGAGGAGACGGCCGCCTTCCTGGCGCTGCTGCTGGAGAGCGCCGCGCGGCTGCTCGGCGAGCCGATCGATCGCCTGCGCGCCTTTGCCGCGCCAGATGAAGGCGGCGCCTGGTCGCCCGCCTGGGCCGTCGACGGAGAGGTGGCCGAGGTCGCCGTGCTCGTGAATCGCCGGCTGCAAAGCGTGGCCCGCTTCGCCTTCCCGCCCGCCATCCGCCTGATCGAGGCCCCCGCGCCGCTGCCGCCCCCACCGGCCGCCGAGGCCGCAACGGGCGACGGCGGGACGAGTCGGGCGAGCGAGGAGCCGAAGGCGGCGTCCGCGACCCGCTTTTCGGTCATCTATCGCGCCGTCCTGCCGGGACTGGCCGCCTTCGCGCTCTTCCTGCTGGCGATCGGGCTGGGGGCGGACATCTTCCGCGAGCAGGCGGGCGGCACGCTCGCGCGCATGCTGGCCGCCCCGACCCGGGCGGGCGAGATCATCGCCGGCAAGCTCCTGGCGACTCTCGCCATCGGCATGATCGTCTCCGCCGCGATGGCCCTGCTCGGGGCGCTGCTGGGAGTGCGCGCCGACCCGGCCGCGTTCGCGCTGCTCTCGCTCGCCTTCCTCGCCGCCGTCACCGGGTTCGTCCACCTGCTCTACAGCCTCGCCAAGGACGAACGCCAGGGAGGCACGATCTCCTCGATCGCGCTCATGGCGATGGCCTTCCTGGGGGGATCGTTCATCCCGCTCGAGGCGATGCCCGCCTTCGCGCGCCAACTGGCGCCGCTGACGCTGAACTACTGGGCCATTCGCGGCTACCGGGCGCTGATCCTCGGAGAGCCCGGGGTGGCGAGCGTCGCCCTGCCGCTGCTCGTGCTCGTTCCGGTCGCGATCGTCACCCTGCCCGCCGGCGGCTGGCTCCTGCGGCGGCGCTTCGCCCGGGGGGTGTGACGATGCGCCGGATCCTCGCGCTGGCGGGCAACGACCTGCTGCAGGTCCTCAAGGACCGGCCCTCCGCCTTCTGGCTGGTGCTGATGCCCTTCGCCTTCATCTACCTCTTCGCCTCCTTCGGCGGCGCCGGGGCGCCACCGGCGATCGGGCTCGCGGTGATCGACGCCGACCGAAGCGAGCTCTCCGCGGCGCTCGCCGCGGATCTGCGCCGCGAGCGCTTCACGCTCCAGGAGATCGACCCGGCCGCGGCCGAGACGCTGCGCGTGCGCCGCAGCCTCTTCATCCCGAAGGGGTTCCAGGACAGCCTGGCCGCGGGGCGCCGGGTGGACGTCCGCTTCTTCTCCCGGGAGGACGCCGACGAGACGGCCACGGTCGTGGCGCGCATGCACGCGCAGCGCGCGGTGCTGGCGCTGCTGGCGCGGCTCGCCCTGACGCTGCCGCCCGGAGCGGCGACCGAGACGCTCGCCTTCGAGGGGGGGCACCTGGCCGAGTTCCAGCGGCTCGCCGCCGAGCCGCCGCTGATCCACGTGCAGGCCGAGACGGCCGGACGCGGCCGCCCGGTGCCCTCCGGCATGCGCCAGAGCCTGCCGGCGACGGTGGTCCTCTTCACGCTGATCAACACGACGATGTACGGCGCCGTCCTGCTGGCGGTGGAGCGACAGCAGGGGATCCTCTCGCGGATCGCCGCCTACCCGCTCTCCCGCGCATCGATCCTGCTCGGCAAGCTGCTCGGCGCGCTCGGGATCGCGCTCGGCCAGTCGGCGCTGCTGCTCCTGGGGGCCAGGGCGATCTTCGGCGCCTTCCTGGGGCACAGCCCCCTCGGACTGGCGCTCGTGCTCGGCTGTTTCGCCCTCGCGGCCGCGGCGATGGCCCTCTTCTGGGGGGCAGTGCTGCGCAGACCGGAACAGGCCAACGCCACGACGCTGGTCGTGTCCCTCTTCCTCGGCGCGATCGGCGGCTGCTGGTGGCCGCTCGAGGTCGTGCCGCAGTGGATGCGCACCGCCGGGCACGTGTCGCCGGCCGCCTGGG
>VGIY01000385.1 GCA_016867695.1 Candidatus Eiseniibacteriota bacterium
GAATCGCTGACAGGCGCCGGGGCGCGTTGACGAGGGGCCGCGCGAGCCGCTACAATATACGGGAATTTGTGCGGTTAGCCCGGCCGCCGGAGCCGGTCCGGCGGCGTTCGGGCTCCCCGGTCCGCTCCCGAGCCGGCCGGCGCCTGGTGCCGCCCGGGGCGGCCCGGGGCGGTGGACGACCATCCGAAAGGAGGCCCCGCGTGCGTCGTTGGCCATTCCCGCTGCTCGCCACCCTCTCAGCGTTGCTGCTCCTCTGCGGCGCCTCGGCGGGAGCGCACCGGATCGAGCTCGCCGCCGCGCCGTTCGAGGTCGACCTGGGCGAGCCCGCGCTGCCGCCCGAGCTGCGCGTCGCCCCCGAGGCGCTCGACGGCGAGGGCTACTTCCTGGTGCAGGCCCGCGGGCCGATCACGCCCGAGTGGCGCGAGGAGCTCGAGGCTGCCGGCGCGCGGATCCATGGCTACATTCCCGAGCACACGTTCCTCGTCCGGCTCGACGGCCAGGCCCGCCTGCGCGCCGCCGGGCTGTCCGCCACGCACTGGGTGGGCCCCTATCATCCCGCCTACAAGATCTCTCCCGGGATCGGGACGCAGACCTTCGTCACGCCCGAGAGGATGGCCGATCCGCGGCTGCGGCTGATGGTCCGCGTCTTCGAGAGCCCCGAGGCGGTGTCGGCGCGCATCGGCGAGCTGGGCGGCGAGGTGCTCGACTACACCGACGACGGCTTCTCGCGCCGCTTCCTGATCCGCGCTCCCCGGGAGGCCGTCGCCCCGCTGGCGCGCATCCCCGAGGTCTGGTGGATCGAGGAGCAGCCGGAGTTCCGCACGCTCAACAACGCGACCCGCTGGGTCGTGCAGTCGAACGCCAGCGGCTGGACGCCGATCTGGGACCAGGGCCTGTTCGGCGAGAACGAGATCGTCACGATCATGGACTCCGGCGTCGACTACAACAGCTGCTGGTTCCGCGAGAACGGCAACGCCGCGCCCGGGCCGTCGCATCGCAAGGTGATCGACTACTCGCTCTTCGGCGGCAATGCCTACGACGGCTGCGACCTGGGACACGGCACGCACGTCGCCGGGACGATCTGCGGCGACCAGTCCTACATCAACCCGGGCAACTACAACTACAACGGCATGGCCTACAAGGCCCGGCTGACGGTGCAGGACGTCGGCGCCGACGACTGGGCCGGCTGCAACTTCGGGTCGGTCAACGTGCCGAGCAGCCTCACCTCGGCCTTCAACGCCAGCTTCGGGCTGAACGCCCGCGTGCACTCCAACTCCTGGGGCAGCACGAGCAACAGCTACGACGGCTACTGCGTCGACGTCGACAACGCGATGTGGACGCGCCCCGAGTTCCTGGTCTGCTTCGCCGCCGGCAACTCCGGCCCCGGGGGCAGCACGGTCGGCTCGCCCGGCACGGCGAAGAACTGCGTCACGGTGGGGGCGACCCAGCAGGCGCCGAACCAGGAGACGATCGCCAGCTACTCCAGCCGCGGCCCCGCCTCCGACAGCCGGATCAAGCCGACGGTGACCGCTCCGGGGGGCGAGTCGCCCAACTACATCGTCTCGGCGAACAACCACACCGGCAACCCCCCGAGCCCGACCTGTCTGTCGCAGGGCGACCCCTTCCAGGGCACCTCGATGGCCACGCCCGCCGTGGCCGGCATGGCGCTCAGCGTGCGCCAGTACTTCCGCGACGGCTTCTACCCGCAGGGGGTCGCGGGCGGCGATCCGATCCAGCCGACGGGCGCGCTGGTGAAGGCGACGCTTGTCTCGAGCAGCGCCGACATGGGCGGCAGCGACATCCCCAACAACAACGAGGGCTGGGGGCGGATCCTGCTCGACCGGGCGCTCTTCTTCGAGGGCGACACGCGCGAGCTGATCGCCGAGATGGTCTCGCCCGGACTGGCGACGGGGCAGAGCTGGACGCACCAGGTCACCGTCGACGACACCGAGGAACTGGTCGTCACGCTGGTCTGGAGCGACTACCCGGGCACCTCGGGCAGCGGGGTGGCGATCGTCAACGATCTCGATCTCACCGTCACCGATCCGGGCGGCGCCCTCTACCGGGGCAACGTCTTCGCCTCGGGCCAGTCGACGACGGGCGGCTCGGCCGACCGGCGCAACGTCGAGGAGTGCGTCCGCCGGCGCAACCCCGCCTCCGGCGTCTGGACCGTGACGGTGACCGGCCACAACGTGCCCCAGGGGCCGCAGCCCTTCGCCGTGGTGCTCAACGGCGGCTTCGCCGACTGGCCGCCCGAGGACTTCTCGCGCGCGCTGGAGCCCCGGCCGGCGAGGGGCCCGGCGGCGGTCACGATCAGCCCCAATCCGTCGCCCGATCTGACGCGGATCGCCTACCGCGTGCCCCAGGGACACGCCGGCCCGGTGGCGCTGGTCGTCGTCGACGCGACGGGCCGCGTGGTCCGCTCGCTGGTCGCCAAGGGACAGCGGGGCGGGGAGTACACGGTGACCTGGGACGGGCTGGACGACATGCGCCAGCCGGCGAACAACGGCGTCTACTTCGCCCGCCTGACGGCGGGCGACCAGGCCGCGACCTGCAAGGTCGTCGTCCAGCGCTAGGCGTGGGCGCTCCCGGCAGCGGGGAGCCCCAGCCGCCGCCCGGCGATCGGCGCCGGGGCATCCTGCGCGCGATCGAGGAAGCGCCGGGTGGCGGCTGGGGCTGGTTCCTGCTCCTCGCGGGGCTCATCTTCGCCCGCAACCTCCTCGAGGGATTCGTCGAGGCCCCGCAGCAGATGGGCTTCGACTGGCGCGGCGACGTCTCCGTGGGGATGCTCTTCCTCCACTTCCCGCTCTTCTACCTGGCGCTCTTCCTGCTCCTGACCCTCTGGCTTCACATCCTGGCCGGGCGTCCCGCCTCCCGCGTCGCCCGCGTCGTCGTCTGCGGCTTCGGCCTGCTGCTCGTCGTTCCGATCGTCGACCACTTCGCCTCGCGCGGCGCGGGCTACGATCTCAAGTACCTCACCGGCTTCGGCGCGGAGGTGTGGCGGTTCTGGGACCCGCGCGCCGCCTCGGCGGCCGTCTCGCCCGGGCAGCGGATCGAGATC
>VGIY01000386.1 GCA_016867695.1 Candidatus Eiseniibacteriota bacterium
CGGGCCGTGGAGCTCTGGACCGACTACGTCCGCCGCAGCCCCGAGGGCGCCGGCCACCTGGTCAACCGCCTCGAGCGGGCCTTCTTCGAGCTCGGCCGCTTCGGCGACCTGGAGCGCTTCTACGAGTCGCTGCTCGCCGAGGGCCGGCCGGCGGCGCCGCTGCGGCTGGCCCTGGCGCGCATGGCGCTGCGCAAGGGCGACGCGGCGCGCGCTCTCGGCTGGATCGAGGATCTGCTGCAGCTCGAGCCGGCGCATGCCGCGGCGCAGACCTGGCGGCTCTACCTGCTCGGCGAGGCCGGGCGCGCTGAGGAGGCGCGCAAGCGGCTGCGCCAGGCGGTGGACGCCACGCTCGCCGGCGCGGAGGAGGCGACGTGCCCCGAGTGCGCCCAGGCCAACCCGCTGACCGCGCTGCGCTGTCCCGCCTGCCGCGCCTGGCTCTCCGACCCGGTCAGCGGCCGGCCCGGCGGGTCGCCGTCGGGCCATTGAGCGTGCGCGCGGCGGCGATCCTGGCGCTCGCGCTGGCGGCGCTGCCGCCGCTCGCCGCGCCGCAGCCGGCGGCCGAGAGCGCGGCGGCCGCCGCCGCGCGCATCCTCGCGGAAATGCCCCCCGGCTCGCCCGCCGCGCGCGCCGCCTGGATCTACGGCCGCGCCTGCCAGATCCCCGACGCCCGGGTGGCCATGGCGCTGCTGGAGGAAATGCCCGGGCGCGGGCCCGCCGAGTGGCGCGCGCGGGCGCGGCTCTGGCGCGCCCGCTACTGGATGGCCGCCGACAGCCTCGATCGCGCCGCGGCCGAGCTGACGCGCATCGAAGGCCTCTCGCCCACCGACCCCTGGTACGCGGAGGCGATGTACTGGCGGGAGATGAGCGGGCTCGAGCCGGGGCCGGCGCGGCCCCTCTCCCCCGACGGCCGCGCGGCTTCGGCCTGGGAGGCGCGGGCGCGCGTCGCCTCGCTGGGGACGGAGCTCGGCGAGCCGCTCGACCTGCGTTCGGCGCTGGCGCTGGAGGGGGAGGCGCGCCGCCACGGGCTGCTCGGCCCCTGGCTCTGGCTGCTGGCGCTGCGCGACGAGTCGGCGCTGCGCCGGGCCGCGCGCGATGCGGTGGGCGCATCGGGGTTCGAGCTCGTCCACGCGCCGGAGGCGGCGCAGTGGGCGAGCGGCGGCGGGCTGCGCCCCGGGGCCGAGGAGGCCGCGGCGAGCCGGCCGCAGGCCTCGGGGGAGACAGGCACGCCGGCCTCCGGGGGGCAGGGTGACGGCTCGCCGGCGTCTTCGCCGCTGCCGGCCGGCGTGGAGGCGCTGGCGGCTGCGGGTCCGTCGGGCGCGCAGCCGCCGATGGCATCTGGCCCGCAAGCGGGGGACGCGCGCCAGCCGATCGAGCCGGCCGCGGGAGCGGCGGGCGGCGAGCAGCCGCTGGTGCCGGCGCGGGCGGCGGAGGCGCCGGGCGGGAGTCCGGGGCGCTTCGTCGTCGAGGTGCGCTTGATGCCCGAGGAGCTGGCGGCGGCGAGGCTCGCCGCCGAGCTGGCCAGGCACGGCTTTCCCGCCGGCGCCGAACGGGTCGCCGAGGCGCCGGGAGAGCCGCTCCACCGCGTCTTCCTCGGACCCTGCGCCTCCGCGGCCGAGGCGCGCGCGCTCGGCGAAGCGCTGCACGATCGGCTGATGCTCTCCTACCGCGTCATCGAACGACCATGAAGCCGACGCCGGTCATGAGCCAGTACCTGCGCCTGAAGCAGCAGGCGGGCGAGGCGATCCTCTTCTTCCGCATGGGCGACTTCTACGAGATGTTCATGGAGGACGCCGTCGAGGCCGCCGCGCTGCTCGATCTCACGCTGACCTCGCGCGACAAGCAGGCCGCCGACCCGGTGCCGATGGCGGGCGTGCCCTGGCACAGCGCCGGCCCGCACATCGCCAAGCTCCTCAAGGCAGGCCGCCGCGTCGCCCTCTGCGAGCAGATCGAGCGGCCCGGGACGCGCGGGCTCATGGATCGCGAGATCGTCGAGATCCTGACGCCGGGCACCGCCGTCGGCGAGGAGCTGCTCGACGGTTCGCGCAGCCTCTACCTGGCGGCGCTGGCGCTGGAGCGGGGCGTCTGGGGGCTCGCCGTGGCGGACATCTCCACCGGCGAGTTCGCGCTGGGCGAGTGCGGCGCCGAGGGGCTGGGGGCGGAGCTGGCCAAGCAGGGCCCGCGGGAGATCCTGCTAGCCGCGGCGATCGCCGATCACCCGGCGGTGCGCGAGCACCTGCGGGACCACCCCGAGGCGGTGGCGACGAGGCTCGACGACTGGGCCTTCTCGGCGAGCCGCGGCCGGCGGCTGCTCGAGGAGCACTTCGGCGTGGCCACGCTCGAGCCCTTCGGCGTGGGGGCGTACGGCCCGGCGCTGGCGGCCGGCGGGGCGCTGCTGGCCTACGCGCGCGAGCAGCGCCGCTCGCCCCTCGCGCACCTCAAGCCGCCCCGGCGGCTGCGCGACGCCGACAGCCTGTGGATCGACGAGACGACGCTGCGCAACCTGGAGGTGCTGGAGCCGGCGCCCGGCCGCGGCGGCCAGAGCCTGCTCGGCGTGCTCGACGCCACGCGGACGGCGATGGGCCAGCGGGCGCTGCGCCGCGCGCTCGGCCGCCCGCTGATGGACCCCGCCGCCATCCGCGCCCGCCACGCGGCGGTCGAGGCGCTGATCGAGGCGCCGGAGCCGCGCGAGGCGCTGCGGCGCGACCTGCGCGGCATCGCCGACCTGGAGCGCATCGTCGGCCGCCTGCACTGCGGGCGCGCCCGGCCGCAGGAACTGGGCCGGCTGCGCGACGCGCTGCTGATCGTCCCCCGCCTGGCGGAGACCGCCCGCGATCTGGCGCAGCGGGGCGGCTTCCCGCCGGCGCCCGAGACGGGCGGCGCGGTCGCCCTCGGCGCCGAGCTCGACCGGGCGCTCGCTGACGCCTCCCAGCTGGCCGCGGGCGAGGCGCTGATCCGCCCCGGCTACGACGCGCAGCTCGACGAGCAGCGGGCGCTGGGCGAGGAGGGCGACCGCTGGGTGGCCGAGTTCCAGGAGCGCGAGCGGCGCGACACGGG
>VGIY01000387.1 GCA_016867695.1 Candidatus Eiseniibacteriota bacterium
AAGGCGGGGGCGGGCCGGCCGGCCGGCGCGGAGTCGAAGTCGAGCGCCGGGGCGCCCGCCCCGGCCGGGGAGCTGCAGAGGGCGACGGCGGCGAGAGCGGCCAGGACCGCGGCGAGCGGCAACGGAATCCCGCGGGCGCCCGGGCATCGGGACCCCGCACGGGTGAGACTGCGGGAAGCCTGCATCGGATCCTCCTCTGCTCGGCGCGAGTCGGGGGAGGCCGCGGCAAGGCCCGGGGAAGGCCGCGGCGAGCCCGGTGGGGCCGCGGCGAGGCCAGCGCCTCCCGACCGCTTATAGCAGATCCCGCCCGGCGGATGTCGAGGTTCCGGGAACCCTCGGCGCCGGCTTGAAGATGCGGGCCCGCTGGGGCACACTGCACGCCTTGCGCCTGGAACCCGGCCCCTGCCCCGCGTGTGGGAGCACCGGCCCGCGGGAGAGTGGGGCGCCGCCGCGAGGCGGCTCGACCGAGGAAGGAGCGATCGCCATGGTCCACGTCGATGACGCCAACTTCGCCACCGAGATCGAACAGGCCGAGGGTCTCGCGCTGGTCGACTTCAGCGCCGCCTGGTGCCAGCCCTGCAAGAAGCTCGAGCCGATCCTCGAGGAGCTCGGCGGGAGTTACGAAGGACGCGCCATTGTCGCGCACTGCGATGTGGCCAAGGCGCCCAAGACGGCCCAGCGCTTCGGCGTGATGAGCGTGCCGACGGTGCTCTTCTTCAAGCAGGGCCAGATCATCGATCGCTTCGTCGGACTGCAGCCCCGCGACAAGATCGTCCTGATGATCGACAAGCACCTTTAGGCGCGGGAGCCCCGGCTACCCGGGCTCCCGCGGAGGGCCGTCGTCGCTTCGGCCGCGATGGGCCGGGGGCGGTCCGGTGTCCCGGCTACCTGGGCTCCGGTGAAGGGCCGCGGCTGCCCTCGGGAATCGGCGCCGCCTTCTCCTCCGGCGTGAAGGCGCTGCCGGTGTCCTCGAGCAGCTTCTCGCGATCGGTATTGATGAAGGCCGCCTCGACCTGCGGAAACGCGAGGAAGATCTCCTTGTAGGCGTCCTCCGAGCGCCCCTCGTCGATGTAGACGAGGTACTGGCGCAGGTAACGCGCGGAGATCACCTCCTCGCGGTTGAGCTGCGCGAACCACTGGACCGTGTCCCCTTCGGCGAACCGCGGCAGGCTCTTGCGCACCCGCTCGATGCCCAGTTCGGACAGGAGCGCGAGGAACTGCTCGTCGCCCCCGATCTCCGCGAGGCGTCGCGCCTCGGTCGCGCTCCCCCTCTGCAGCGGGTAGTCGAGCGTCCAGGGCTTCGTCTGGACGCGGACCAGGTGGCGCTGCCGGTACTCCGGGGGAACCTCGGCGGGCGGCACGACGGAGATCGGGAAGCGGGCGATCTCGCCGGCCGCCCCCTCCAGCACGAGCCCGGCGGTCTCTCCCGCCGCCAGGGGCTCGTACTCGAAGTCGATCAGCACGGCGTGGGGCGTGGGCGCATCCACCCGCACGGCCGGCAGCGACCGGCCGCCGACCTCGAGCTGCGCCCCCGTCACCTGGACCGCGCGCCCGCCGCGCACGAAGAAGGTCCAGCGCCGCTCGGCGCTGCTCATCCGCGCCGGGTAGCAGGTCAGCCCCGCCTCGGCCGCCTCGACGAACCGGCCCGCCGCTCCGGCCAGCCCGGCCGCCAGCGCCGCCGGGTCGGGGGCTGCCGGGGCCGAAGAGGCGCCGGCGCCCTCATCCTGGGCGGCTGCGATCAGGGAGAGAACCAGGATCGCCGCCGCGAGCAGGGCGGCGGCACGAGCGGACGGGCGTCGCATCATGGCAGGACCTCCGTCAGGCGCGCGCCCCGGACGGGGGCGCGATCGCCTCTCCCCAAGCGGCTGTCTCCGGCGGGTCGGATCGTACTACGCCGTACAGGCGAGCGCACGCGTGGATCCCGGGTCTGCGGGGATCCGGAGTCTGCGGGGATGAGCTCTGTGCGGGGATCCGGGGTCCGCGCGGCTCCGGGGCGGCGCCCGGCCGCAACGGCATCGATACGGGGTCCCGGTCCCGCGGATCGCCGGAGCTACGGGCCGGCGGCATCCCTGGCGCGCCGCCGATCGGCGCGCGACCTGCCGGAGTCCTGGCCCCAGCGCATGCGCTGGAAGTAGCGCGCGCGCTGATCGGCGGTCAGGACCGAGGCCTCCCGCAGCATCGTCTCGGCGACTAGCGAGTCGAGACGGGCCTGGGCGAGATTGATCTCCTGCGTCAGCCGGCGGATGGCCCCCGGCTCGATCATGGGGCGGGCGTAGGCGACTTGGAGCGTCCTCCGGGCCGCGGCCACCGACTCGCGCAGGGCCAGGATCTGTGGGTAGGCCTGCCGCAGGATCCCGCCGAGCGTCTCCTGCTGTCCCTCGTCCAGGTCGAGCCGCGAGGCCAGACCGCCCAGACGACGGCGCATCATCGGCTCGCACAAGGCCGGGCAGTGCGGCTCCAGCCCCGGCTCCGCCCCCGGCGGTCCGTCGATCGGCCGCGGCGGCGCTCCGACGAAGGGGGCGAGGGGGACCGGCTCGCGCCGCCGCGCCGCGTCCGCCAGCGTCGTGTAGAGGAGCCCGACGTTCAGGCCCAGCGAGAGCGCCAGCAGCACGAACCAGCCTCGCCTCACGGCGCCTCACCCCCTTCCTCCGTCTCCTCCAGGTAGATCCGATCGAGCGTCGAGATCGACCCGTCGGCCACGAGCGAGCCGACATCGGACCAGTCGTCCGAGAACTCCGCCGATGCCTGCCCGACGCTCCCCCACGACCCCTCCCGCGGGCCGAGGAGGACCCCGATGAGCAGCCCCGCGGCGGCGGCCGTCGAGGCGGTGAGCGCCATCCATGGTCCCAGCCTGCGGCGCGCCAAAGCCGTCGTGCGCGCCCGAACGGCCGGCCATAGCGAAGGCTGCCCCGCGCGCTCCTCGCTCAGGGCCGCGGCGTCGCGGTCGAGCGCTCCCAGAAGCCGCTCGGCCTCGGCCAACGCTCGGCCGCACGCGGCGCATCCGGCGCAGTGGGCGAGCAGACGCTCGGCCTCGGCGGGCGGGACTTCGC
>VGIY01000388.1 GCA_016867695.1 Candidatus Eiseniibacteriota bacterium
GAGGGCGCCCGCGCGAGAGCCGTCGTCGCCGGCGCACGGCGTCCCGGATGCGCCGTCGCGCGTCTCCTTCAAGGCCGGTCCCGGCTCCCCCCGGGCGCGCACCCAGGCCGTGCCCCAGTGCGCGCCGAGCGCGATCGCGGCGAGCCAGACGGCGAAGAGTATCCCCAGCCCGATCTCGCCGCCCTGGAAGGCGAAGAGCGCCTCGCGCGCGAGAATCGCCTGGATCGTGAGCGAGACTGCTCCCAGCAGCAGGAAACGCGCCGCGTCTAGGAGACCGATCACGGCGGCGGCGCTCTCCGCGGCGCCGCGCGGGTCAAGCCCGCCTCCCGCGCGCCGGCGCCCTCGCCGGCCGCCGGGCAGCCGGCCGTGGCGGCTTGCGGGCGATGACCTGGCCGCCGCGGGGATCCTCGAGCGCCAGCCCCACGACAGCGCAGGCGCGACACAGGTCGTCCATCAGCGGGGCCGCCGCGGCGATGCGCTCGGCGCGAACGAGATCGCGCGCCAGCATCTCGGCCGGCCGCCCCCCGCCGGCGATCAGGCGGACGTCGGCGAAGCCGAGGCCCGCCAGCGTCCGCGCCAGCCGGTCGGGGCGGAAGTGGCGCAGGAGCAACCCGCGGGCCCGGCGCACGTCGCCCGGCCCCAGCTCGAGGATCGTCCGCGTCAGCCCGCGCTCGAGGCGCGGATCGCGATGCGGGTACTCGTCGCCCGCGCAGCGCTCGGCCCAGGAGGCCAGGCGCCGCTCGACGGCCGGGGAGAGCGGCGCGACCTCGATCATGAAGTCGCGCTGCTCGTAGGCCCGCGAGAAGGTCGCCGTGTAGTCGACGAGATAGGACCCGTCGACTGCCCGGCGCACCGACACCGCCTCGCGCACCGGCTCGGGATCGTCGCCGAGCAGCTCGAAGCTCATGCGCAGCACGCCGCCCGGGCGCAGCACGCGAAAGGCCTCGCGCAGGGCGGCGGCGGGCTCGGGCGTCTGCTCGATCGAGGTCGCGGCGACGACGCCGTCGAAGCTGGCGTCGCGGAAGCCCAGCGCGCAGGCCGACATCTCCTCGAAGCGGGCGTTGGCGACGCGCAGGCGCGCGGCGTTGTCTCGACAGGCGGCCGTGCGGCGGGGCCCGGGCTCGATGCCGACGACTTCGCTGCAGTGCGGCGCCAGCAGCAGCGACGGCCAGCCGTCCCCCGGGCCGATGTCGAGGACGCGATGCGCCCCTTCCAGGGAAAGGACGTAGTCCCAGATGAGCGCCCGCTGCCGCCAGTGGTCCGGGCGGCGCGGATCGAGCGGCACGTGGATCCCGGGCATGCCGGCGGCGGACTGCGAGGCCATCCGCTCGAAGCGCAGCGTGGAGGCGTCCGCGGCCCGCGGGCGCGTGCTCCGGGAGATCCACTCGAGGATCCCGCTGGGGCTCGTAGGGCGAGGCATCCCTGACCTCCCTTTCGTCCGTGAGACCCCGCTGGGGTGATAGCACAACCCCTGGCGATCCGCAAGCCACGCCCCCCCGCGCGGACAAGGTCCGAACGGCGCGGGCGAGGAGCACGACGACCCGGATCCGCCGCCTCGGGGGCTGCGGATCGCGACGACCCGTCCCGCCGGGCGGCGGAATCACACCGGGCGGCGGGCTCGCATCGGGCGGCGGGCTCGCTTGACGGAAGCGGCCGCGCGAGCCTACCGTGCCCCCTGGGAGCGCGGGGCGAGGGGCCGGTGCCGGATGGACGAGTGCTTCACCGGGGAGCAGGCTTATCGAGGAGGCAGCCTCATGCATGTGCGGATGAGACGCATCGCGTCGCGTATCCTGCTCGTCACCGCGGCGGCCGCCGCGCTCGCCGGATCGCCCGCTCGGGGACAGCTCGAGGGCCTCGTCCCGCCGCCGCGACTGCAGCCGCTCCCCGCCGAGGCGCTGAACCTGCTCGCCGCCGCCCCCGCGCCGGCGATCGACCATCCGCCGGCGCTCGACTGGCGAGACGCGGGCATCGTCACGCCGCCCAAGCACCAGCTCCGCTGCGGCGCCTGCTGGGCTTTCGCCGCCGTCGCCTGCGTCGAGGCGATGGCCATCAAGGCCGGCGCCGACCCCGGCCTCGACCTCTCCGAGCAGTACCCGATCTCCTGCGACACGCTCTATCACTCCTACGGAGGACACAGCTACCGGAACGACGGCTGCTGCGGCGGAACGGTGCTCGTCTTCGAGTTCATGCTCGACTGGCCGGCGATTCCTGAGGCGTTCTACGCCTACGGCGACGGCGACTTCGACGGCGCGGGGCCGCGCGCCTGCAGCGCCGAGCCCGACTGGAACACGATCCCCTGCCCGACGCATCTACCGCCGCACACCGGCTGGCGGGTGGTGCAGTGGCACCCGTTGCCTGCCGACCCGACGGGTGTCGTTCCCAAGGGGCTGCTCATGGATGCCATCCAGCAGGGACCCGTCTGGCTCGGCTACGAGGTCTTCGCCGATTTCGTCGCCTACTGGGTCGGCGGCGACCCCGGCACGCCCTACCGCCGCACGGGGGGGGCGAGCCTGGGGTTCCACGCCGTGCTCCTGATCGGCTATGAAGAGGAGCGCAACGCCTGGATCGTCAAGAACAGCTGGGGAGCGGAGACGGGGCCGTTCGGCGACGGCACCTTCATGATCGACCGCGACCTGCACAACTGCCGCTTCGGCATGAACGCTGCGATCGTCACCGCCGTCTCCGGCGGCGAGGTCGCGCTGCGCCCCTGCTGCGTCGGCGAGGACTGCCAGATGCTCTCCAGCGCCGACTGCATCGCGCTGGGCGGAGACTGGATGAGCGAAGCCGAAGCCTGCGAGCCCAACCCCTGCGCCACACCCGTGCGGCCGACCTCGCTGGGCCGCCTCAAGGACCTCTTCAGGTAGCCTGCCGGAAGCGAGCCGCGGAACGCGCCCCGCCGCCGGCCGAGTTCGGGCTCACTTCCCGCGATACAGCCCCTTGATCGCCCCCCAGGTCGTCTGGCCGGCCGCGCTCGCCCCGCCCGTGTAGCCGACGATCTCGAGCCAGTAGACCGACCCGCAGGGGAAGCTCGGGCC
>VGIY01000389.1 GCA_016867695.1 Candidatus Eiseniibacteriota bacterium
TGAAGGGGGCCGCGCGTGGCCTCTTCTCGCTCGCCGGGCCGGAGCCGGTGACGGTCGACCTGCACGACCTGACCGGGCGCCGGGTGAGACGCCTCCACGACGGCCTGCTCGGCGGGGGGATCCACTCGCTCTCCTGGGACGGGCTGATCGATGGCGGCGGCGCCGCGCCCGCAGGCGTCTACTTCGTTCGCGCGCGGCTGGGAGAGCGCCTGGTCGAGGGGCGGGTCACACGATTGCGATGAGGCGCCGCATCCGCGCGCGGACCCTGCTCGAGGCGGCCAAGCCAGAGCGCCTGGTCGCGTGCCTGAGCCACGGCCTGGCTCAGGCTGGCAATCAAACAGCGTGCTCACGCTCACTGCCAGCTCCGTTGATCATGCTGATTCCCTCAATGACCACCATCGGACGGACCGCCCAGTGGACCTCGCCGGCGTTCCGCCGGAGGGCCATGGCTTCAGCGGGAGGCCTCTGCGGGAGGCGCTTGCTGCCGCCGCGCGACGGCCTCAATCCGCCAGCTCAGCATGGGCTCACCGAGCGCTTGCGCCTTACTGGGCGCGGTCGAAGGCCATCGACGGTGCAGCCGTGTCGGGAGTGGGGATCGCCCAGTGAACGGGCGTGACTTCATCATGGTGGACCCCGAGGTTGACCGTGCTGCGGTCCCTCGGTTGGATTCGGATGGCCGTGCGCGCAACTGTCTGATCAGTTAGTTGTTACAGGATTCCTTTGCCTTGGCGTCAAAAAGGAGGCAAATTCGCCGACATGGTTGCGAGATATGAGCGCCGGCTTCAACCCCCTTCGTCGAGCTTCTTCCTCTTCGGCATGCGGGGCGTCGGAAAAACCACTTGGGCGCGGGACCGATTCCCCGACGCGCACTGGATCGATCTTCTGCGCGAGGATGTCTACCAGTCCCACCTGGTCGAAACCCGGCTCTTCCGGCGCGAGTTGGCGCATCTGCCGCCGGGCTCCTGGGTGGTCGTGGACGAAATCCAACGCCTTCCTTCGCTCCTCAACGAGATCCACAGCCTGATCGAAGAGCGGGGGCTGCGGTTCGTGCTCCTGGGCTCAAGCGCGCGCAAGCTCCGTCGCGCGGGCGTGAATCTCCTGGGAGGCAGGGCGCTCCAGCGGATTCTGTCGCCCCTGCTTCCCAGCGAAGTGGGCCATCGCTACTGCGTGGATGAGGTGCTTCGTTACGGGAGCCTCCCGCTGATATGGAATGCCGCCTCGAGAGAGGACCAGCTCGAAGCCTACGTCCAGCTCTACCTCAAAGCGGAGATCCAGGCGGAGGCGCTGGTCAGGAACCTCCCCGGCTTCGCCCGTTTCCTGCCCGTCGCCTCGCTCTTCCACGGGCAGGTTCTGAACGTGGAGGGGCTCGCCCGAGACAGCGGCCTCGCGCGCAGCACCGTGCAGGGGTATCTCGACATCCTGGAGGACACGCTGCTCGCATTTCGCGTTCGGGCCTTTGAAGGAAGACTGAGAGTCAAAGAGAGACGCCACCCCAAGCTCTACTGGCTGGACTCGGGCGTGGCTCGGGCGGCCAGGAAGCAATACCACGCGCCCTCGCCCGAGGAGCGCGGAAGCCTCTTCGAGGGCTTGATCGCCCAGCTCCTACGAGCTCACCAGGCGCTCGACCGCAGGCTCTACGACGAGCTGTACTACTGGGCCGTGGGCAAGACCGCGCTCGAGGTCGACTTCCTCCTCCAGCGCGGCGACAGCTTCACAGCGATCGAGGCCAAGGCGCGCGAGCGTCTCGATTCGACGGCCTTCGCCGGACTCAGGGCGGTCGCCGAGCTGCCCAATGTCTCCCGCCGCATTCTGGTCTACTTGGGCGACCGTCGGCTCCGCCACGAAACCGGAGTCGAGGTGCTGCCGTTCGCGAGCTTCCTCGAGGAGCTGGAACGAGGGCTCTAGCCCGCGCGTGCTGCGTGTTCCTGTTGGGCAGCCCCTGGGAGCCGCTTTCGGGTCCCATCCGGGGAGTCGGCGCGGCGCGCCCGCGCAAGCCAGGTCTGGCAATCGGCGCGAGTTCGGTACGCTCTTCCGCGAGAGGACCTCGATGGCAACGGCCGGGTGTCGCGCCTGCTGTTCCTGCCCCAGGCCTATCACCTGGGCTACGAGGCGGGACGGCACATCAGCCTCGAGAGGACCATTGATCAAGGACAACTGTTCTTCCCGTGTTGCCTCACCGGCGGATGTTACCGAGCCGTAGCCGTCGCCCGGCGCGCGCCCCGCTCCTGGCGCCTACCGTGCCACGATGACCCTTTGCACGGCCCGCCCGCCTGCCGCGTCGACGCGCAGGAAGTAGACGCCGGCCGGCACGGGCCTGCCCGAGCCATCCACGCCGCGCCACTCGAGTCTCTGCGGGCCGGCGGGGCGGAACCCTTCGAGCAAGGCATCGATCCGCCGCCCGTCGATGCCCAGGATGTCTACTCGCGTCCGTCCGGCTCGAGTCAGGTCGAAGCGGATGGCCGTGTGCGAGCGCAGCGGGTTGGGGGCGATCGAGATCCTCTGCGCCGAGCGCAGGTTCGCATCGGCCCACTCGACCTGCGCCGGGCACTCGCGATTGCAGCGCAGCACCGCGACGCCGTCGGCGCCGTAGAGGGCCACCGCCAGATCGAGCGAGCAGTTGCCGTCCAGATCCGCCAGCCACACGGCCCGCGGCCCGTCGCCGGCGGCGAAGACCTCGGCCGGGGCGAAGCCCCTGCCCGCGGTGCCGAGGAACAGGTGAATGTCGTCGGAGTCCCGGTTCGTCACGACCAGGTCGGCCAGGCCGTCGCCGTTCAGGTCCCCGATCGCCACGTCGGTTGGGCGCAGGCCGGTCGGCAAGGAACTCGGCGGCCCGAAGCTCCCGTCTCCGGCTCCGAGCAGAACGGAGAGCTGGCTGAGCCCGAGGCGCGTGCAGGCGACGTCGAGCACCTGATCGCCGTCGAGGTCGCCCAAGGCCAGCGACCTCGGGCCGGTGCCGGTGGCGTAGAAGGCGGCGGGCGCGAAGGCCCCGCCTCCGGTGCCGATCAGGACGG
>VGIY01000390.1 GCA_016867695.1 Candidatus Eiseniibacteriota bacterium
TGCATCGACTGCAAGAAGAAGCTCTTCGAGCACATGATGGCCGAGCTCGACCCGATCCGCGCCCGGGCCGTCGAGCTGCGCGCGAGACCCGAGCAGGTGCGCGCGGTCCTCGAGGAGGGAGCCCGGCGCTGCCGGGACATGGCCGCGGAGACGATGGATCAGGTGCGCGGGCGGACCGGGATCCGTTAGGACGCCCTCATCTGCTGCATCAGCAGGGCTTGTTTGACCGGAGGCGCGGCGTTGTCCAGGCTGGAGGGGCGGTCGGGCGGGCCGGGGCCCCTCCCGGGCCGGGGAAGCCCGCCGCCAGGCGCATCAGGAGGAGAGATGAACCCGAAGACGCTGCAGACCTCGTTGCTGGAACTGGTGCGACGCACCTCCTGCGACCTGCCCCCCGACGTCGAGACGGCGATCGAGCGGGCGGCGCGCAAGGAGGCGAAGGAGACGACGGCGCGCTACGCCTTCGAGGTGATCCGCCGCAACATCGCCCTGGCGCGCGAGAAGAGCCTGCCGATCTGCCAGGACACCGGCAGCATCCTCTTCTATGTCACCGGCCCCAGGGGGCTCGACCAGCAGGCCTTCCGCAAGGCGGGGGACGCGGCGGTCAAGCAGGCGACCGCCGTCGGCTACCTGCGCCAGAACTCGGTCGACTCGCTGACCGGCAAGAACAGCGGCACGAACCTGGGACCGGGCAGCCCGACCTACCACTTCGACCAGTGGGGCCGCCAATCGGTCGAGGTGAAGCTGATGCTCAAGGGGGGCGGCTGCGAGAACTGCGGCATTCAGTACGCCCTGCCCTACGCGCCGCTCGGCGCCGGCCGCGACCTCGCCGGGGTGGAGAAGTGCCTCCTGGACGCGACCTACAAGGCCCAGGGCAAGGGCTGCGCGCCGGGGATCCTGGGCGTCTGCATCGGCGGGGACCGCTCCAGCGGCTACGCGCTCTCGAAGGAGCAACTGCTGCGCACGCTCGACGACCGGAACCCCGAAAAGACCCTGGCCGCTCTCGAGGGCCGCGTCCTGCAGAAGGGCAACGCCCTGGGCATCGGGCCGATGGGTTTCGGCGGGGCGACCGCGCTGCTCGCCTGCAAGATCGGCGCGCTCAACCGCCTGCCCGCCTCTTTCTTCGTCACCGTGTCCTACATGTGCTGGGCCTTCCGGCGCCGCGGCTGCGTGCTGGGATCCTCCGGACGGGCCGCCCGCTGGCTGTACGAGTAGATCGCGAGCGGCCGCGCGCGGCGCGGCGCGAGGAGATGCCGATGATCATCCAGACCCCGATCAGCGAAGAGGTCGTCCGCTCGCTCCACGTCGGCCAGATCGTCGAGTTGAGCGGCTCGGTCTTCACCGGCCGGGACAGCGTGCACCGCTATCTCCACGACGGAGGCGCCTGCCCGGTCGACATGCGCGGCTCGGCCATCTACCACTGCGGTCCCGTGGTCGTGAAGGAGAACGGCCTCTGGGTAGTCAAGGCGGCGGGCCCGACCACCTCGATCCGCGAGGAGCCCTACCAGGCGCAGGTCATCGAGCAGCTCGGCTTGCGCGGCGTGATCGGCAAGGGCGGCATGGGCCCGCAGACGCTGGAGGCCTGCCGCAAGTTCGGCTGCGTCTACATGCACGCCATCGGCGGCGCCGCCCAGGTCCTGGCCGAGGTCGTCCGCGAGGTGCCGGCCGTCTACTTCCTGGAGGAGTTCGGCAGCCCCGAGGCGATCTGGCACATGATCGTCGAGCGCTTCCCGGTCGTGATCACGATGGACGCGCACGGCCACAGCCTGCACAAGGATGTCGACGCCGTCTCCGCGGAGAAGCTGGCCGAGCTCCTCAAGGGCGTGTAGCGCGCCGTCGCGGCGGATCCTATACTCGCCGCATGTCGACTCCGGGCTTCCCAGGGCGGGCGGCCGACCGCCGCGCGACGACTCCGGCATCCGCGAGGCGGGCCGCCGACCGCCGCGCGACGACTCCGGCATCCGCGAGGCGGGCCGCCGACCGCCTGTCGATTGCGGGTTCCGCGGGGCGGGCGGCGTGACGGCGCGCCTGCTGATCGGCCCCGCCGGCTCGGGGAAGACGCGGCGCTGTCTCCAGGCGCTGCGCGACTGCGAGCGCGCCGGCGAAGCCGCGCTGCTCGTCGTCCCCGACCAGTTCACCTACGCTGCCGACCGGCTGCTGCTCGAAGAAGGCTCCCTCGCCGGCACGCGCCACGCGCGCGTGATCAGCTTCCGGCGGCTGGCCCGCATGATCGCCGCCGGCGCGGAGCCCGTCACCGACCTGATCAGCGACGAGGGGCGCCGCCTCATCCTCTACCCGATCCTCCAGTCCTTGCCCGCGACCGCGCTCGGTCCCTTCGCTCCCGTGCGCCTCATGCCCGGCTTCGTCGCCGCCCTGGCCGATGCCGTGGCCGAGGTCAAGGGGATCGGCGGAGACGAGGCGGCCGAGCGGCTGGCGCTCGCGGCCGGCGCCGGAGCGAAGGCGGCCGCCTTCGCCCGGATCGTGCGCGAGTACGACGCGGCGCTGGCCGGGGCGGGGCTGCGCGATCCCGGCGACTGGATGCGGGAGCTGGCCGCCGACCTGGAGCGCCGTCCCGCCCGCTGGTCCGGTTTGCGCCTCTGGATGGACGGGTTCACGAGCTTCACCCCCGAGGAGCGGGCCCTGCTGCCCCCGCTGGCCGCCGCGGCGCGCGAGTTCACGATCACGCTCTGCGCCGACGGCAGCGAGGCGCGAGCGCTGCTCGCGCAGGCCCGCGACGCGGCCGACTTCAGCGCCGATCCGCTGTCGTCGCTGCTGGGGCCTCGCCTGCGGTCGCGGCTGCGGCGGCCGCAGTTCCTGCCCGTGCTGCGCACCGCGCTCTGGCTGCAGCAGCGGATCGCGGGGCTCGCCGTCGAGGCGCCCCCCGAGGCGCCGCTCCGGTTCGGGCCGGCGAGCGAACTCGCCCTGCTCGAGGCCGGCCTCTTCGCCACCGCTCCGCCCGATCCCGGGAGCGCGCCCGCCGCCGCTGATCCGCGCCGCCCCGCCCCGAGGCCGG
>VGIY01000391.1 GCA_016867695.1 Candidatus Eiseniibacteriota bacterium
CCCCGCCGGCGCAGCCAGAACTCCACCAGCCGCGCGCGCGACCCGCCGCGCACGACGCGCTCGGCGAGGACGAAGAGCCGGCTCCTGCGCAGCAGGTCGAGCCACGCGTAGGAGGACCCCGTGTAGTAGAGCCGTCCGTGCCAGACCCGACCACGCAGCGGCAGCCCGGTGACGTCGTTGCCGACGTAGAAGTTGAGGATGACGAGATCGGGCTGCAGCGGCAGCGCGATGCCGCGCAGCACGCCTACGTAGTTGTCGGGCGAGTAGCCCCCCAGGCCGAGCAGCACCATCTCGACCGCCGTCGATGCCGACGGCCCGCCCTCGCGGAGACCCGCCGCGGTACCCTCCCCGCGCCGGATGCGCTCCTCCAGCCGCGAGGCGGCCACCAGCAGGAAGTGATCGGCGAGCCTGGAGGTGGATCCGTAGACGAAGGAGTCGCCGATGCCGGCGATGCGCAGCGTCCGCGGCGGCTTCGCCCGGGCGTGCTCCCGGTCCCGGAAGCCCAGGGCGTTGACGTGGTCGTCCGGCTCCTGGGCATGGTGCTCGGGCGGATCGGGCGCGAGCAGGTATCCGGCGTCCCGGTGGGCGACGTGGGGCGCGTCGGCGGGCGGAGGCACGACGGCGAGGTAGAGGCGCGCCAACCCCTCGGCGGCGCAGAGACCGAGCAGGACACCGAACAGCAGCAGGCCGGCGCGGCGCAGCATCCCGGTCCTCCCCGCGGACCAGGGGGGCGGCGTCTCGCGCGCGGCTGGAAGCGGATGCTGCGTGGCTAGCGCACGACGACGAAGGCCCGACCCGACTCGATCGGGTCGCCGTCCCCCGTCCAGCGAACACTCACCCAGTAGGTCCCCGCGGGGACCTCGCGACCGCCCGCGTCGCGCAGGTCCCACTGCCAGCGCGCGGCCCCCGAGGCCGCCGGGACGAAGGCGCTGCGGATCTCCCGGCCGCCGGGGTCGAACACCCGCAGCGCCGCCCCTCCCGCCGCGCCGGGCGACGGGGCCGAGGCGCCCGCGCCGGCCAGGAATCGCGCCGCGAAGGCCACCGCCCCCCCCGCCGGATTGGGGCTGGGCGGATCGAGGATCCACCGCGCGGCGCCCCGCGGGAGAAGCTCGGGTCCGCGCCGCGCCTCAAGCTCCGCCACGGCGGAGGCGTCGAGCGAGTCGACCGCCAGGGTGACGCTGCGCAGCCAGGGCATGCGCAGCCCATCCGGGCAGAGCATCTCGACGCGGTACTGGAAGTGGCGGTCGCCCTGGTGTCCCGGCGGCAGCGCCGCCGGCGAGGACTCGTAGTAGGTGCGGTCGGTGCCGTCGGGTCCGACGAAGGGCTGCTGCGGCAGCAGGAGCGGCGAGTGGCTCGAGCGCAGCTGCAGGCGCACGCGCCCTTCCGGCAGGGGCGAGAAGCCGTCCCAGCTCAGGAGGCCGTCGCCGGTGGGCCTGCCGAAGTCGTGCGCGCGGGAGACC
The DNA here is from genome assembly GCA_016867695.1 of Candidatus Eiseniibacteriota bacterium. Classification (GTDB taxonomy): domain Bacteria; phylum Eisenbacteria; class RBG-16-71-46; order CAIMUX01; family WJJG01; genus VGIY01. The sequence continues at coordinate 1,461 of VGIY01000391.1, forward strand.
AGCTCGCCGGAAGGCTCGGCGGCGGAGACGTACAGGCGCCCCCCCGCGTAGCCGTCGGGGCGCGAGGTCGAGACGTACAAGCGCCCGAAGTACTCGGCCAGCCCCTCGATCTCCTCGGTGGCCGGATCCAGCCCGAGCTGGCCCATGAGCACCCAGTGGGTCTCGGGGCGCCAGCGGTAGAGCAGGCCGGAAAGGGCGCCGCCGTAGAGGGCGTTGCCGTAGCGATGCACGCTGCGGCACCAGGTATTGCCCTGGAAGGGCAGGTAGCGCTGCGTGACCTGGTCGCCGACGATGAAGTACATGCGATTCGAGATCGTGAAGATGAGCGAGTCTCCCCAGGCGGTGAAGAGACCCTGGCGATTGAGCGGCATGTTGGGAATCGGCAGCGAGTCCCAGACCGCGCCGTCGAAGCGCACCAGGAAGAGGTCGCCGCCTCGCCCGTCGGGCTGGGCGTAGACCTTGTCCCGGTAGGTCTCGCAGGCGTAGAGGCGCCGCACGCCGGCGATGCCGCCGTTGTAGGGGATGACGTAGGAATCGTAGAAGGTGTCGCCCTGATCGTCGCTGCGCCAGACCTTGCCCGAGGAGTCGCGGTAGCCGCCGGTGACGAAGATCGAGCCGTTCAGGATCGTCAGGTCGAAGACGTGCACGCCCGAGGGGACGGTCTCCTTGCGGATCCACCCTTCAGGATCGCGCAGGTAGATGTTGCCCCAGTTCCAGCCGCCGCGCGAGTCGGGCCCGGGCAGGTAGAGCGTGTCGCCGTAGACCTTGAGCGCCACGATGCCCTGCTCGAAGGGCTCGTAGTCGAGGCTGAAGGCGTCGGTCGCGTAGTCGTAGGCCAGCACCTCCGCGCCGTCGGCGACGAGCGGATAGGGCGAGGCGCCGAGGAAGAGGGTGTCGTGGTAGACGGCCAGCGCGTAGATCCCCTGGAAGGCGGTCGGCTCGGCCACGAAGCGCATGTCCTCGGGATGGTTGAGAAGGACCAGCAGACCGGGATGGATGTCCGCGTCGATCCCCTGGGCCATCTCGTAGCCGCCGCGCGACCAATCCGACTGGGTCCAGACGAGATCCCCCGCTCCCGGCGACCGGGCCGGGAGGAGGGCCAGAAGCAGCCCGGCGGCGAAGGGCGCGAGCTGCCCCACGACCGGGCGACGGATGGTTTGACGGGTCGAAGGCCGGGTGGGCATGGTGTCTATCCCTGGCTGCCGCATCGCCTTGAGGGACCGGCGGGAACCGCGGCTCGCGCCCGCCTCCCCGCAACCCCTTCACATCTGGAACTTACGCTTTTAATCGTACTTGGAAGGGTGCTCCAGGGTCAAGGCATCTCGGCGAAAGAGCGCCACGGAGTCGCTCTTGACGGCGGATCGCGCCGCGCTCGCAGAGGGGCGGATTGGCCCGACCGGCGCCATCCCCTATGCTGGAGGGCAAGGGGGTACCGTCAGTCGTGCGCATCCTCGGCCTTTCCTGCTTCTACCACGACAGCGCCGTCGCGCTCGTTCGCGACGGCGAGATCGTCTTCGCCGCCCAGGAGGAGCGCTACAGCCGCCGCAA
>VGIY01000392.1 GCA_016867695.1 Candidatus Eiseniibacteriota bacterium
CTTCAGGTCGGACACCGACGCGAACGATCCCCCCGCCAGTCGCGTTCCGAGCGCTGCCGTGAGCGCCGCCTGGTCTGCGCGGGCCTTCGTTGCCGTCTCCTGCCGGTCCTGGTACCGCGCTTGTGCGACGTCCACGTTGCTCCTGGCGCTGGTCACGTGCTCTGTCGTCCACGTCGCCGAGTCGTCGCGCGGCAAAGCCCGGCGGACCACGGCCATGCGGGATTCGACAAGCGACGGATCGAGGGACGTCCGTTCCCTGCGCAACGGGGCCATCTGCGTCTCCAGATCCCGGATGGCGTTCTCCGAGTTCTGCAGATCTGCCCGCGCCTTCAGGATGTCCTTCTCCAGGCGCTCCCGAAGCTGTCGGGTCTGGCGATGGGCATGCGCGCGAGCGGACAGCGCTTTGTGAAGATCATCCTCGCGGTCGGGATCGGGTACCGCCACTCCAAAGGGCTCCAGCCGCGGCGCCAGCCGGGCGATGGCATCCGCCACGGCGTGCCCGGCCGCCTGCACGGTTGATTCGGCGGCGACCACATCGGCTGCGAGATGGTCGAGGTTTGTCCGGTCCGCAGCAAGGCGTGCCCTTCGGGCCACGACGTCATCCTGCTTCGTCCGCACAAGCGATTCCTGGTCCCGCAACGAGTCCTCTGCCGCGCGAAGGTCTTTGAGCCGCAGTCGGATACCATCGGCGTGCCGGGCGGCATCGGCGCGGGCCGCCTCAAGATCCGCCCCCTCCTGCAGACCGGCACGATCCATGGCCGAGCGCCGTGATTCGTCCGCCGCAGCAATGGCTCTCCCGATTTCCTCAAACGCCGTCTGGGCAGCCTCGGCTTGCGAGGCAAGCACTGCAACCGTCTTGTCTCCGTCGGCCGCCGCCTTGGCGGCCCCGTGGTGGGCTGCGCGCGCCTTGACGCTCCGCGCCTTCGCCTGTTCCAGTTCGGCGGACGCCTCGGCCTGGCCTGCGGACGGATGCTCGCGAGAGCCGCACAAGGGGCAGGGGACACCTTCCCTTAGGGCAGAACGATGCACGGCAAGATTCGCGACAAGCAGGGCTTCCTCAAGCGCGGTCGACGCCGACTCGGCCTCGCGCAGAGCCGCGGCCAGGGCGGCTTCGGCCGTCTTCTTCGCCCCCTGCGCCTTGGCAAGTTCGTCTTCGATTTGCCGGCAACGGGCCGTCCGCATGGCGAGGGCTTCCGCGTTCCGCCGCCGGAGGTCCTCGGCGGCCAGCATCGCATCGATCTCCCGGAGGCGTGCCTCGGATGATTCGCGGTCAGCCTCCCACTCCGCGGTGGGTCTGCCCTCCAGGAGGCCGTTCAGACACTCGCGCCGCCGCGTTGTCTCCGCGACGAGCCCCGCGTGTTCGGCCTCCAAACCGGTCAACTGCGCCGCCGTCGCATCGACGGATGCCGTCAGCTTCTCGCACTCGATGACCCGCTGGCAGCGTCGCGTGCGAATCTCGGCTTCCGACCGGCGGAGTGCAATCAGGCCCTCCATCGCCCGTGCGATGTCCGGCAGTTCCCCGGCGAGCCCTTCATCCTGCGAGTGCGCGTCGATCCACGATTGCTGTTCGGTCAGCTCCTTTCGGAGTTTCTCCTCCTGCAGCTTTAAATCATCTCGGGTCCTCGTTCGGATCCCGATCAGTCGCTCGCCCGACTCCAACGCCGTCAGCAAGGCGTCGGTGTACTCCAGGGTGGCGGAATCAAGCGCAGCCCGGGCCTGCTCTCGATCCCGGTCCGCCTGCTCCGCGCATCGGTCGGACTCCTCCACCCGCAAGAGATCGGCGGCATAGGGGAGAGTTTCCGCGTGCCGCTGGAGCCTTGCCAGCTCGCTGGCCGCCGCCGCATGGTTCGCCCGCGCCTTCTCCAGTCGTGCATGAGCTGCGGCGTGGGCGCCCTTGGCGGTCTCCAGGCGCGCGGCCCGGTCGACCATCGCCTGAAGGATGGCAAGTTCGCCCGACAACCGCCCGTGTTCATCGCGGACCGAGGCTGCGTCGTTCTCCCGGGTCCTGCGTTCGTCCTCGCCCAGGAGTACGATGGAATCAAGGCCCTGCCGGGTAACCTCGATCTCGGCCTGCCTGCGCGCGTGCTCCTCGAAAGCGAGGGCTCCGAGCGCCGAGTAGATCTCCGTCCCCGTCAGGCTTTCCAGCAGGGCGGCCCGCTCGTCATCGCGGGCCTTGAGGAACCGTGCGAATTCGCCTTGGGCGAGAAGGACGGATCGGAGGAAGCGGTCGTAGTCCAGCCCGGTCAGCTTCTCGACGCATTCGTCGGCGGTCCGGACCTGGTCCGCCATCACCGTGCCGTTCGCGTCATACACATAACGGCGGGCCGCCTGGACGGCGCCGTCGGGCTTCTTGCGGGCGCGATGGAGGCTCCACGTCGCACGATGTCGCCCGGAGGGGATCTCGAACTCCACCTCGGCGCTGCATTCGCCGCAATGGCGGCTCATGACATTCTCCGGATTGGTCGCCGCACCGTAACGGGCGGCGCGCCCGTAGAGCGCCAGCGTGACGGCGTCGAGAAGCGTCGACTTGCCTGCGCCCGTGGGGCCCGTGATCGCGAAGAGCCCCGCATCGCGCAGGGGCGGCGACTCGAAATCGACGGTGAACGCGCCCCGCAGGGAGTTCAGATTGCAGCCCGAGATCTTCAGGATCTTCATGCCGGTCCTCCCCGGGCGGCGGCCGCGCCGGCCTCCCGATTTCGACTCTCGAGCAACTCCCGGAGTTCGAGGAAGGCGACGCGCAAGGCCTCGCGTTCAGTCTCCGGCAGCGCATCCTCCGGTTCCTGCTCCATGCGGTGATCGAAAACGCGGACCGGGTCGCCGAGAAGTGCCTCCGCCTCCCCGCCTTCCTGTCCATGGGCCAGTGCCGGCCCGGCAGCCAGTCCGGCGGACCGGGCAACCGCAACCTTGATGACCTGGCACGGCGCATCCTTCAAGGCATCGACCGCCGCGGCGTACACGCCTTCCCCGGGCGGCGGATCGACGATCTCGACCTCGGCCCACGTCTTC
>VGIY01000393.1 GCA_016867695.1 Candidatus Eiseniibacteriota bacterium
CTCCGAGGAGAATCCCGGCGGCGAGGATCAGCGCCGTAGTCCCCCGCCGGACGGACCGCGACCGGGCCGCGCCGGCGGCCCCGGCGCCTGGCGCGAGCCCTGGCGCGCCGCGGGCGCTCCGGCAGCCGGCGTCGGGCGGGTCAGCGCGCATAGCTCACCGCCCCCATGCCGCCGGGCGCGAACCAGTAGAGGTGGTCGTTCTCCATGGCCGCTGCCCCTTCGTCCGCAGGGATCACCGACGCCCACCAGGCGCGCCCGTTGCCCGCGGGCCCGTAGTAGAAGGGCACCTGCGGAAAGGAGTGCGCCGCCCAGAGCGTGTCGCCGTCGGTGAGGCAGAGGTTGCAGGCGTAGTGCCCGCTGGCGATGCGCCCGAGGGCGGCGCGCAGGCCGGCCCGAACGCCGCCGGCGGCGGCGATCTCCTGCAGGCAGTAGCGGAAGAGGAGCTCGGAATCGACATGGAGCGGCGCGTAGTCGAGCGGGTGTGCTTCGAGGAAGGCGGGATCGAGCCAGCCGAGCAGCGTGTCCGGCGGCGTCGCGCCGTTGTGCGCGCAGAGCCACCAGCGTCCGGCGAGGGAATCGGCGAAGGGATGCGGGTCGGGAAGCGCCCCGCCGTCCGGGCCGGAGCTGCTGTTGCGCACATGACCGAAGACGACGGAGGCCCCGGCGAGTCCCCGGTCCGCGATCTCGCCGATCGCCGCCTCCCAGCGCGAGTCGTCCTCGCAGGCGGGGGCGCCGCCGCGCAGCATGATCGGCCGGGCGATCCAGGGCAGCGGCGGAGAGAGGAAGTAGGCGAATCCCCAGCCATCGCGCGAGGCGCGGCCCTGCCGCGACTGCTGGTGGAGGTCCTCGCCGAGGGCCCGCAGCCAGCTCTCCGAACCGGCGCCGGCGCCGAACACATAGCCGAAGAGGTGGCACTCGTGGTCCGGGGCGCCGGTGACGGGACGCCCAGCCGCCGGTCGCTCCCCGGGGAGCGGCGCCGCGGCGCCCGGGGAGCCCGAGCCGGACGCGGACGCCGCCCCGAGACCGAGCGCCGCCGGCAGGAGCAGCGCGGCCAGGCGGACTCGCGCCGGCTCGAGCCCGTGCGCCCGAGGACGCGCGCGCGCGCCGGCCGGCGAACGGGGCTCGTCGGATGTCGATCGGCTCGCTGCTCCCGCCACGCCCGTCCGCCCTTTCGCGCTTCCCGCGCTCTCCGCCCCCTCGGCCCGTCTTCCCTGCGCATTCTCCCGTCAAGCGATTATCCCAGATCCGGGAGGCGGCGGGCAATTCGGCGGGCGAGACCGGTCGCTGAACGGATGGAGGCGACGACAGGGCGGGGATGGCCGGGCGCGGGGCAGGGCGCCGAGTCCGCTCCCTGCCCCGCGCGTGGCGCCGCCCCCGCGCATGGCGCCGCGCGGGGCAGGAGCCACGCGCTACTCCCCGTGGATGTGCTCCGGCGACGGCGCGGCCGGCGACCTTTCATCCCGGCGGAGTTTGTGGGCCCAGCCGGCGGACTCGGGGTACCCGTAGGCGGTCGGGTTGAGCAGCTCTCCGCGGTCGCAGTATCCGCGCTCGCGCCCCTTCTCCTCTTCGACAGGCCGGGCCAAGCGGCGGATCACCGGGTCATCGCGGTCGGCATAGACCGCCCAACTCACTTCCCGCCCCGGGTCGCCGAAGACGCGGAAGGATCCGTAGTCGGACTCCCACTCGTAGCCGGTCAGGAACGAGGCCCCGACGCAGGAGAGGCCCACGGTCGCCTCGTCCTCCCTGGTGAGCGCCGCGAAGTACTCGGGCAGGGCGATCGCGGCCTCGCCGGACGCGTCGAGCCTCGCCCTGCCGCGGTAGATCAGCAGGTTCTCGGGGGACTCGACGAAACTGTGACGCAGCAGCTTGTTGGCCGGATCCAGGGGATGGTCGATCAGGAAATATCCCCCCCACTTGCTCAGCCAGCCGAGCACATACACGTCCCCGGAGAAGCCCCCGGCCCACGTGTAGGAACGATCCCGCAGAAGCTCATCATCGTACCCGAACACGCCGTACTGCCACACGTCCTGGTCGTCGTCCCAGACCAGCCTGGCAAGGGCTCCGTAGAAACGGGGGCTCTTCTCGCCGAGAACCCCTGCCTCCTGGTGCCCGAGGGCGCCCGTGGTGACATGCGACCCCATCGGCCCCCGCACCGTGATCCCAGCGGGCCCGCTCGGCGATAAGGGCCCCACGACGATATGGCCAAAGGATCCGCTCGCGTGCTCGCCGCGCACCGCGTTGGAGCTTGGGCCTAATACCCCCGTCGAGAGGGCAGACCGGCCGACTGCTCCCCCGTCGATGTCTCCCAGACTGCCACGGGTGTCGAAGACGGAGTTCTGCCCGAGAACGGCCGGGGCAACGTAATCCGACCGTCCAACGACTCCCCCATCGGCTGCTCCCAGCGCCCCCCAGGTCGAGCTGTCGGGGTGCTCGCCGTAGGCCCCGTGGGTCCCGCCCAGGTACCCGTGGGGCCCCAGCAGACCCTGGCGGCCGTGCACGCCTGCTGTGGAGCAGCCCAGCTTCCCGTGATTGCCGGTGGCGGCGGCTACTCCGAGGACGCCTTCGGTATGGTTGGCGATGGTGCCGTCGTTGCCCGAGGCGGCATGCCTGCCGTAGATTCCGCAATCCGCTCTGCCGATGGAGCCGTAGTTCGCGGAGGCGGCATGATGTCCACGCGCGCCGTCATCGCTGCCCCCCAGGTAGCCCCCCAGGTAGCCGAAGTCCCCAGCGGGCCCCTCGCCGTAGGCGCCGACGAATCCCCCCAGGTACCCGCGAGTGCCGGCGGTGGGACTGCGGCCGAACGCCCCTTGGCTCGCCATGCCCAGGCAGCCGTAGGTGCCGCTCGGAGCGTGCACGCCGCGGACGGCTTCGTCCCTGCCGCCCAGGTATCCCCGCGTCTGGCCGCCGAGGTGCTCGCCGGCGACGCCGTAGTTGCCGGTCAGCGTGCCGCCGGTCTGGCCCTTGATGGCGATGGCGTTGTAGAGGCTGAAGTTCGTGATCTT
>VGIY01000394.1 GCA_016867695.1 Candidatus Eiseniibacteriota bacterium
AGACCTCGCCGCGACCGCGGCCGCGCGGGCCCGGATCGTCCTGCGCGCGGCGTCGGCGGTCGCCCTCGTGGTGCTGGCCGCCGTCCTGACCGCCCTCCCCTGCGCCCGCGCCGTGGCTCCGGTCGGCCAGGTCACCGCCGCCGACACGCCCAACGACCCGGGCCGCTCGATCGACGTCGCCTGGACGCTCAGCCCCGACGACCGGCTTCCCGACCCGGGGGACTCGCTGGCGCTGACGGTCCTCGCCTACCGCATCCTCCGCGCCGGGCCGGGCGACAGCCTGGTCGAGGCGGGCACGGTGCTGGCCGGGCAGGCGAGCTACCGCGACAGCGGCGTCGAGGACGGCGTGCCGACGATCTACCGCGTGGAGACGGTCGGCAGCGACAGCAGCCTGGCCCTCAGCCCGCCCTGCGCCCCGGCCGTCGCCCGGGGACAGTGGTTCCACGGCAAGAAGACGGTGCTGCTGATCTTCATGCTCGCCTTCTGCGGCGCGGTGATCGGCCTCATCCAACAGGCGCGCCGGGGCCGCGAGCTCTACGTGCGGCCCATCGCCGGGCTGGCCGCCGTCGACGAGGCGATCGGGCGGGCGACCGAGATGGGCCGGCCGATCCTCTTCGTTCCCGGGCTGGCGACCGCCGGCGACGTCGCCACGCTCGCCGCCTACACCATGCTCAGCCGCGTGGCGCGAAAGACCGCCGAGTACCAGACCCGCGTGCGCGTGCCCTGCTACGATCCGATGGTCATGACCATCGCCCAGGACGTCGTCAAGTCGGCCTACCTGGATGCCGGCTACCCGGAGATGTACCAGAAGGATGATGTCTTCTTCGTCACCCAGGACCAGTTCTCCTACGTGGCCGCGGTCAACGGGCTGATGATCCGCGAGCGCCCGGCGACCAACTTCTACATCGGCAAGTTCTACGCCGAGAGCCTGATCCTGGCGGAGACGGGCAACTACGCCGGATCGATCCAGATCGCCGGCACCGACGAGATCGTGCAGATCCCCTTCTTCGTCGCCGCCTGCGACTACACGCTGATCGGCGAGGAGCTCTACGCGGCCAGCGCCTACCTCTCGCGCGAGGCGCCGCTGCTCGGAACGCTCAAGGGGCAGGACTGGGGCAAGGCGGCGGTGGTGATCCTGGTCCTGGCCGGGACGATCGCCGCGACGCTCGGCTGGCAGGGGTTCGTCGACTTCTTCGCCACGCAGTAGGGCGCGAGGCCGGCCCCGGGGGCCGGCCGAACCGGAGGCTCGGACATGAAGAGGGAGCTGCCGCGCATCCTCACGCTCGTCACGGGCGTCTTCCTCGCGCTGCAGTACTTCGTGCCCCATCGCGCGTCGGCGACGGTCTACGAAACGCTGATGGACTGGCTGATCATCGTCGGCATCTTCGCCATCCTGCTCGGGATCGCCGGGCTGGTGCGCCTGCACTCGGGGAAGATCCGCTCCCGCCAGACGAACTGGCCCTTCAGCATCGTGCTGCTGGCCGGGCTCTTCGGCATGATCTTCCTCGGCTTCTGGGGGCAGGATCTGGGCTCGCCCTTCGTCACCGCCTACTTCCAGGTGCTCAACCCCGTCCAGGCGACGATGTTCGCCATGCTCGCCTTCTACATCGCCTCGGCCGCCTATCGCGCCTTCCGGGGACGGACGCTGCTGGCCACGATCCTGCTGTTGTCGGCGGTGATCGTCATGCTCGGTCGCGTGCCGTTGGGCGAGCTGCTCTGGCCTCCGGTCACCATCGGCTCCCTGAGGATCCCGGGCGTCGGCGAGATCTCCGACTGGCTGGTCAATGTCCCCAACCTGGCCGCCAAGCGGGCGATCTTCGTCGGCCTGGGGCTGGGGGGCGCGGCGACGGCGCTCAAGGTGATCCTGGGCATCGAGGCTCCGCACCTGCGCGGCTAGGGGGAACGGCATGGCCTGGTACGAACCTCTGCTGGCGATCGACCGGCGCGTGCTCTATGCCCTGATGTTCCTCGCCGTGCTCATTCCGACGCTGCTGCCGATCGGGCTGCCCATCCGCATCACCCCGGAAGTGCAGAACGTCTACGACCGGATCGACGGCCTGCGGCCGGGCGAGATCGTCTTCTACGCCCTCGAGTACGATCCGTCGACCGCCGCCGAGCTCGAGCCGATGGCCATGGCCATGCTGCGCCATGCCTTCTCCAAGGATCTGCGCGTGCTGGCCTGCTGCCTCTCCTCCACCGGCGTGACCCTGGTCGAGGACGAGATCGCCCGCGTGGCGCGCGAGTACGACCGCGAGTACGGCCGGGACTACGTCTACCTCGGCTACCAGCCCTACCCGGGCATCGTCATCATGACCATGGGCGAGAACTTCCGCACGCCCTTCCCGCTCGACTACTACAAGACGCCGCTCGACGAGCTGCCGATGATGCGCGGGGTGCGCAACTACGACGACGTCGCCCTGGTCTTCACCGTGAACGCCACAAGCGGGATCGACCACTGGATCACCTATGGGCAGGGGCGCTACAAGTTCCCGCTCGGCCTCGGCTCGGCGGCGGTCATGGCGACCAACTACTACCAGTACGTGCAGTCGGGGCAGCTCTTCGGGATCATCAGCGGCCTGCGCGGCGCGGCCGAGTACGAGATGCTGATCGACAAGGGCACCGTGGCGCGCAAGGGCATGGACGTGCAGTCGATCGCCCACGCGCTGATCGTGCTCTTCATCCTCTTCGGTAACATCGCCTTCCTGGTCGAGCGCCGCCGGCGGCGGCTCGGCCGGGCGGACTGACGGGGGACGGGTATGGGCGACGCGCTGCTGACGACGATCGCCGCCGGGCTCACGCTCTGCGTGCTCTCCTTCCTCTATCGCGAGAATCCCTTCTACCGCTTCGCCGAGCATCTGGCCGTCGGCGTGTCCGCCGGCTACTGGGTGGTCATCCTCTACAACCAGAGCTTCACCGCCAAGGTGGTCGAGCCCCTGCGCCAGGGCGATGCGCTGCCGCTGCTGCCCTGCCTGCTGGGCCTGCTCCTCTTCACCCGCTTCTCC
>VGIY01000395.1 GCA_016867695.1 Candidatus Eiseniibacteriota bacterium
GTCGAGCGTCCGCCCGGGGAAGAAGAGGCGGGAGCACATGTCGTCGGATCCAGGCGCCCTGATCGAGTATCGGGACGAGGGGGGCTTCCACGACGCCTTCCGGACGGACCTGCTCGGCCTGAAGCGCGAGGGGATCATCCTGTCGCCCTTCCTGCGCAGCGCGCGGGCTTCCGAGTACTACCCGCTGCTCGGCGACCTTGTCCGGCGCCAGGCGCGGATCATCGTCTTCACGCGGCCCGACCGGGAGAGCGCCGGGGAGGGGCGCCAGGAACACGCCCGCGTGACGGCCAGCCTGCGCGGCATCGGCGTCGATCTGCGGCACCGCCCGGGGATGCACGAGAAGCTCGCCGTCCTCGACCGGACGATCCTCTGGCACGGCAGCCTCAACATCCTCTCGCACGGCTCCTCCACCGAGTCGATGCTGAGACTGGCGGATCCGGATCTCATCACGAGGATGCTGGATGATCTGCGCCTGGATGTCGCGAGCGGCGAAGGGCGCGGCGGGGCCGCGTCCGACCCCGCGTCCGACCCCGCGGCCGATCCGGCCGCCGATGCGGCCCACGCCCAGCCCCCTGTCCTCTCGCCCGCGCCGGCCGCCGACGCGACCCGCGCCCGGACCTCCGCTCCCACGCCCGCGCCGATCATCGCCGCCCGATCCGACCCGGCCGGCGCCGGCCTCGTCCGTGAGCTCGATCCCGCCTGCCACTGTCCCCGCTGCGGAAGCGCAATGACCGTCAAGCACGGAGCTCACACGCGGCTCGCCTGCCCGGACGCCGGCTGCGGCTTCGAGTTCGATCCGCGCCTGTCGCGCTGGCTGCTCGGCGCCCGCGGCCGGGGGAGGTCCGCCTGATGCGTCCGATCTCGATCGCCGAGGAGATCAAAGCCTCCTACAAGCGCTACATGCGGACGACCTTCCCGATCGCCGACGAGTCGCTGCGGTGCGCCATGCACGCACTCCTCGAGCAGGAGGGGATGCTCTGGCGCGGGCCCTACCTCTCGCTGCAGCGTCCCTATGTTCAGATGCCCGGCATGCTGGCCGAACGCGCCGGGGGGCTCGGCCTCCACTCCGCCGTCATGAGCGCGGGCGCGGGCTCAGGGGGAGGCGGCACACCCTTCGGCGCGTGGCGGCTCTACGCCCACCAGCAGGAGGCGATCGAACACATCCTCGCGGGCCGCAACACGATCGTCTCCAGCGGCACGGGATCGGGCAAGACCGAGGCCTTCCTTCTCCCGATCCTCGATCATTGCCTCAGGCATCCGGGCCCGGGGATCCGGGCGCTCATCCTCTATCCGATGAACGCGCTGGCGAACGACCAGTACGAGCGCTTCGCCCGCTTCCTGGCGGGCACGGGCGTCACCTTCGCGCGCTACACGGGCGATACGCCCGAGAGCGAGGAGGCCGCGGCGAAGCAGGGCAAGGAGCGCCGCCCGGAGACCCTCTGCCGCGAGGCGATCTGGTATCGGGAGGAGATCCGCCGCCCGCAGACGCATCCGAACATCCTCATGACCAACTACGCGATGCTGGAGTTCCTCCTGCTCCGCAAGGAGGACCGCCAGCTCTTCGACGAGAGCCTGCGCTTCCTGGTGCTCGACGAGGTCCACACCTACGGCGGCGCGCGCGGAGTCGAGGTGGCCTGTCTCATCCGCCGGCTGAAGGAGCACACCGAGAAGCTGGACGGCGGGCTGCACTGCATCGGGACCTCCGCCACCGTGCGCGGCCGCGACAAGGAAGCCGTGGCGAGTTTCGCGACCGAGCTCTTCGGCGAGCCCTTCTCGGGCGAGCACGTCGTCACCGAGACCTATGAGCCACCCGTCATCCGGGAAGACCTCTACCTGCCGCCGGCGGCCGAGATCGAGCCGGCGGACCTCCGCCACCTTCACGGGCTGGAGGATCCGGCCGCCATCGCGAGCTTCTGCCGCGCGCACGTGGCGCCGGGCTGGCCTGTCGGCGGCCTGGATGCGGCGGACATCGCCGAGTTCCTCGGCGCGCTCCTCTCGCGCAACGCGCTCTTCCGCGAGATCGAGCGCATCCTGGCGGAGCCGTGCTCGCTGGACGAGGTCACCCGCTGCCTGAGGACGGGGCTGGAACCGGCCGCGCAGCGCGGCGGCGAGAGCGAGCCGCCCGCGGATGCGCGCACGCTGCGTCCGGGGACCGATGAGGCCTATCTGCGGCGCGAGGTCGAGGCCTACCTGCTCCTCGGCGCGCGCGCGCGGCTGAACGGGCAGCCGCTGATCCGCCCGAAGGTGCACATGTTCTGGCGGGGGCTGCAGGGGTTTTCACGCTGCTCGCGCCCCGGGTGCGGCCGGCTGCAGGCGGAGCTGATCGATCGCTGTCCCGAGTGCAACGCGCGCTGCCTTCCGCTGGAGGTCTGCCGGAGCTGCGGCCAGGACTTCTACCGCGGCTACGCCGAGGATCGCGCGCACGAGCCGGCCCTGGAGGCCTTCTCGGGGGGCCGGACGAGGAAGAAGCGCGAGGCGCTGCCGCCATCCATCCGACTGATCGAGGAGTCGCTCGGGGAGCAGGTCCCGATCCACCTCACGCACGAGCTGCGCCAGCCGGGGGCCTTCGAGGAGGAGGGCGAGGAGCCGGCCGATCCCGGCCACGCGCGCGAGATCGACGCGGGCTTCTGCCCCGAGTGCGCGACGGTCCACCTCGAGAGCCGCGGCGCCTGCGAGTGCGGGGGCGTGAAGGCGGGGTCCGCGGAGCTCCTTCGCCCGCGCACCTACGTCGGCCCGCTTCACCAGTGCCCCGCCTGCCGCGCGGTCTACGGCGGCGGCACCGAGATCGTCTCGCAGCTGCGCTCGGCGACGATGGTGAGCATCAACATCCTCATCGAGGGTCTCTTCCAGAACCTGACGCCCGAGCAGCGCCGCCTGCTGGTCTTCTGCGACAACCGCCAGGACACCGCCTTCCAGTCGGCGCATCTCAACTACAAGCACGCCCAGTACGTCGGCCGCCAGATCATCTACGAGGTGCTGGCGGGCGGAGCGCGGGCGCGG
>VGIY01000396.1 GCA_016867695.1 Candidatus Eiseniibacteriota bacterium
GCCGCTGGCCAGGGAGGCGACAGACGCCGACACCCAGGGCTGTCCCGGCGGCGTGCGGCTGCGGTAGCGCAGCCACCCGGGAGCGGCCACGGGCGGATCCCCGGCGACGCCGATCTCGACATCGGTCTCCGTGGCGACATGGATCCCCCCCGCCAGGGCCTCCTGGCGCAGGTCGAGCGTCTCGGTGGGCAGGGGGATCTCGGGCACGGCCAGCGTCGCGCCGGCGGCGAAGTCCGGGTCGTTGCCGCCCACGGGCCAGTCGGCCGGATCGCCCACCCAGTAGCTGGGGTAGCCGATCATGTGATCCGAGGCGGAGGTGACCTCGCCCAGGAAGCGGGGGCTGCCGGCGATGCGCAGCGTGCCGTTGCTGTGCAACCGCCCCTCGATGACGTCGGCGGTGATGTACCAGATCGGGTTGCCCCCAGGGCTGACCTCGTCATGCGTGAAGTAGGCGTAGCGGGCGAAGGAGGTCATGCGGATGCGCTGGCGGATCCTGCGCTCCAGTCCGCGCGAGCGCCCGCAGCAGTCCAGGACGAAGGCCTTCTCCACCTGGTAGGCGGCCGCCGTGTCGACCAGGCAGTGGACCGTGTAGCTGCCGCCGTCCGGTCCGGAGGCGTCCTGGTAGATCGTCACCTGCGCCTCCGGCGGACGCATCTGCTCCGTCATCCAGAGCAGGGCGCGGCTGCGGCCCGCTTCCGCCAGCCAGAAGGCGCGCTGCGAGTCGAGCTGCTTCTGGCTGGCCTTCGTCTCATGTCCGCCCATGGCCAGGAATGAGAAGCCGATCACCCCGACGGCGAAGGCCATGATCGTGGCCACCGCCAGGGCATAGCCGGTCTCGCCTGATCTCGTTCGCTGAGTCATGGTCGATCACCATCCTCGCGGCTATCGGCCGCAGACCAGAGTGGCCAGGGAGACGCTGCGCTCGGCGGCCGGAGGCGCGGGCCAGGCCACGACGCAGCGAACCGTCTTCAGGTCGGGCTCGGGGGCGTCCTCTTGAACCGTCACCGCGATCGTGAAGGGCACGGATTCGACCGCACGCTCCTCGCCCCACTCCGCCACCTGGGCGTAAGGCCGAGCCACGGTCCGCTCGAGCGCCTCCTGGGCCAGCAGAGTGGCCACCCGCTTGCGCTCTTCCTGATCGAACCAGTGGCGCCCGCGGGCGAAGAACTGGGAAACGCCGATGGCCACGAGAGCGAGGATCAGAGTGGCGACGACGACTTCAGCCAGGCCGATCCCCCCCTGCGGGCGGGGCGGGCCATTCATTGCCCGGCGCAGGCGCGCCGTCGTGCCGGTCAGGACGCCGCTCATGCCAAAGTCCCTGGGCGCACGGTAGTGAAGCGCTGAAACCGTCCTGCAATCGAGTCTAGCCGGACGCTGGAGCCCGGTCAAGCAGGCGGCCGGGCACTGTGGCGACCGGGCTCTATGGCGGCCGGGCACTGTGGCGACCGGGCACTGTGGCGGCCGGGCTCTATGGCGGCCGGGCACTGTGGCGACCGGGCACTGTGGCGGCCGGGCTCTATGGCGGCCGGGCGCGGCCGGCCTACCGCAACTCCCTAGCGTGGACCGGAATAGCCGGGCGCAGGTCGTCGGATGCCGGCCGGCTACCACAGGATGCAGGCTGGCGGCTTGACTCCGGTGCTGCAAGCGCCTATCCTTATTGCAACTTGGGCACACCTGCGGCCGGCCCACGGCCTCCTCGCGAGGTGCCGCACGGTTCGCCGCCCGGCAGGATCATGCTCGTGAGCGCCGACGGCTCCCGGCAGGGAGGTATCCGTCATGCGCACGCTCGTCCTGATCTGCCTCGTCTCTTGGCTCTCCGCCGCCTCCGCCGATGACGGGCTCTCCGTCGCCAACGCCGGCCCGGTGATGCCTCCGAAGCCGGCCGTGGACGGGGCGCCCCCCCCGCCGCCGCCGGAAGAGCCGCGGATCCAGGGCGACACCGTCGCCGATCCGTTCATCATTCCCGCTCTGCCCTTCTCCGCCGCGGGGTCGACCTGCGGCTTCATCAACGACTACGACGCCGTCTGCCCGTACACGGGATCCACTTCGCCGGACGTCGTCTACAAGTACGTTCCGGCGACCACCACCTACGTGTCCATCGACCTGTGCAACTCGACCTACGACACGAAGGTCTACGTCTTCGAGAACACGGTCGGCAGCGTCATCGCCTGCAACGACGACTACTGCGAGTGGCAGTCCTACCTGGCCGATGTGCCCATGACGCCGGGCAATACCTACTACATCGTCGTCGACGGCTACGGCGGCAGCTGCGGCTACTACAGCCTCGAGCTCTGGATCATCTCCGGCGGTTGCTATATTGAGTGCCCGGCCGGCTCCATGCCCGAAGGCGAGCCCGTCTGCTACCCGAACTATCTGGACACCTACAACCCGGGCTGCAACGGCGTCCCTCCGCTGTTCCAGGTGCTCGAGCCCGGTTGCGGCGACATCGTCATCTGCGGCACGACGGGCGTCTACCTCTTCGGCACGACGCTCTATCGCGACACGGACTGGTTCGAGCTCGACCTGACCGAGCCGTCGCAGATCTGCCTCGCGGGCGACGCCGAAGTGCCCGCCTACTTCTTCATCATCGACGGCCGGTACGGATGCGAAGGACTGGCGATCGTCGCCAGCGCGACGGCGGGACCCTGCATCGTGATGAGCGGGCTCTGCCACTACTGCGACGCGGGAACCTGGTGGACCTGGGCGGGGCCCGTCGGCTGGGATCACACGTACTGGTGCGGCTCCCAGTACTACATGGAGATCGCCGGCTACACCGGCGGCTCCTCGCCCGCGCTGGGCACGACTTGGGGAAGCGTCAAGGGGCTGTTTCGATAGCCAAGGAGGGAACGATGAGACCCGCACGATTCGTCGTTGCCGCCGGGAAGCGGCCCGCACGGCTCATCGCCGCCGCCGGCCTGGTCGTCGGGGTGCTGAGCCTGTGCGCCGGGGTCTCCGCGGACGGCGGCCCCTACTTGGGGAGCGTCAGCCCTCCGCCACCC
>VGIY01000397.1 GCA_016867695.1 Candidatus Eiseniibacteriota bacterium
GAGCGAAGGCGATGATCGTCACCCGCTCGCGGCTGCACGCGGTGCGCTACAAGCTCGCTGTAGACCGCTATCTCGCCGAGCGTGGCTACCCGTTCAAGGCGCTGGTCGCCTTTTCGGGGACGGTGCAGGACGGCGGGCAGGCCTACACCGAATCGAACATGAACGGCTTCCCCGAGGCGCAGACGGCGAAGGCCTTCGAGCAGCCCGGGAATCGCTTCCTGATCGTCGCCAACAAGTTCCAGACCGGCTTCGACCAGCCGCTGCTGCACACCATGTACGTGGACAAGAAGCTCGGCGGCGTGAACGCCGTCCAGACGCTCTCGCGGCTCAACCGCACCCACCCGGAGAAGACGGGCACGATGGTGCTCGACTTCGCCAACGAGGCGGAGGAGATCCAGGCCGCCTTCGAGCCCTACTACGAGACGACGCTGCTCTCCGAGGCCACCGACCCGAACCTGCTCTACGAGATCCAGACCCGCCTCGCGGCCTTCCCGGTCCACACGACGGCCGACGTGGAGGCCTTTGCCAGGGACTACTTCGACCCCAAGGCTAAACAGGACCGGCTCTACGCCGTGCTGAACCCGCTGGTCGAGCGGTTCCAGCAGATGTCGGCGGACGAGCGCGGGGACTTCCGCGGTCAGCTCACCGACGACGTGCGGCTCTACGCCTTCCTCGCCCAGGTGCTCACCTTCGCCGATGCCGACCTCGAGAAGCTCTACGTGTTCGCCCGGCACCTGCGCCGGCTCCTACCCGCGGACCGCGAGGCGCTGCCGCGCGAAGTGCAGCAGAACATCGACATGGAGTCCTACCGCATCCAGCAGACCGGCAGCGGGAAGATCGCCCTGGAGCGCCGGCCGGGCGCACTCGACCCCATGGGCAGCCGGACCCCTCGCGGCAAGGTTGCGGATGAGCTGGAGGCCCTCTCGCGGATCATCGCCGAGCTGAACGAGCGCTTCGGCCTGAATCTCGGGCCCGAGCACCGCGTGACCCTGGGCCAGATGATGGGCAAGCTCGACGATGACGCCGCCCTCGACGCCGCGGCCCGCGTTAACACGCGGGAGAACGTTCGCCTGACCTTCGACCAGAAGGTCGAGCACGTGATCCAGGAGATCGTCGACTCGAACTTCGAGCTCTACAAGCGCATCACCGACAACCGCGCCTTCGGCGAGGCGGTCAAGAACTTCCTCTTCGACCAGTACCTGCGTGCCCACCGGAGCGCCGAGGAACTGGTCAGACGCGGCGAGTCGAAGACCCTGGAGTTCAAGTCCACCTTGCGCTGGAACCTTCAAGAGGACAGGCGGGACGATAGGGGTGTGACGCACGCCGTCCTGAAGACGATCGCCGCGTACCTGAACACCGAGGGCGGCGACTTGCTGATCGGTGTTGCGGACGACGGCTCGATCATCGGCATCGAACGCGATCAGCTCGAGACCGACGACAAGTTCATGCGGCACCTGGCTCAGGTGGTGAGCAACGGCCTCGGCGACCGCGCGGGCACCTGCATCGACCCCAAGTGCCAGGTCGTGCAGGAGAAGACCGTCTGCGTCGTGAGCTGCCAGCGCAGTCCGGAGCCGGTGTTCCTCAGGTGGAGGGGACGCGAAGCCGCGGCCGCGGGCGACTTCTTCGTGAGGAGCGGCCCGGGGACGGTCAAGCTGCCTCCCCAGAGCGCGCAGGAGTACGTCCGGACCCGGTTCGGCGCGCCGGCAGTGGAGCGAAGGCCGGATGCGCCATCGTAGGGGACTGCCTGGCCGCAGCAGGCGACGGCAGCGTCGGGCAGGCGCTGGACTCAGATGATGCCGCCCGCCGTGGACCATCCGGCTCGCCTGGCCCCGAAGGCACGACGATGTCCGGAGGGCCGTTGGGATGTGCGCTCCTCCTGACGGCCACGATTGCAGCGGGCGCTGCTGACACGTCCCTCAGGGCGAAGGCGCCCTTGTCGCCCGCCACTGGTTCTGCTATCCAATGGGCGGCATCCTCACCCGGAGGCCGCCATGGCGGAGCATCGCCCCAACCAGCGCGCGACCGGGCCCGGCCCCTCGCTCGCCCCGGACATCGAGCGTGACGCGCTCATCGCCGTCGACCTCCAGAACGACTTCTGCCCCGGCGGCGCGCTCGCCGTCCCGCGCGGCGACGAGGTCGTCCCTCTGGCCAACCGTCTGATGACCCGCTACCGGCAGGTCGTCCTGACGCAGGACTGGCACCCGCCCGGGCACCACTCCTTCGCCCGGGGTCATCCCGGCGCGCGGATCGACTTCTGGGGCGTCGGGACCCGCCTCTTCACCGGCCACGGCGAGCCGGCGCTGAGCGGGGTCTACAAGCTGGCCGCGCTGGAGGAGGGGGTTGCCTGGAGGCCGCGACTCAAAGTCGCCGAGCGCGCCACGAAGACGACGCTCCCGGGGCGCAAGCAGGTCTGGCGGCTGCGCGGGCAAGAGGGCTGGTGGGAGGGGGACGTGATCGCTCAGGCCGACGAGGCGATCACGCCCGCAGTCGGCGAGATCACCGGCTACCACCCGCTCTTCGAGCACGAGTCGAAGCGCTACGGGAGCATCGCTTCGGCCGAACCGCTGCTCGAGCCGGTGCTCCTCGGGGGCGAGCCGGTCGGGGAGCTGCCCTCGCCGGCCGCGGCGCGCGAGCGGGCGCGTTCGCAGCTCGAGCGGCTCCACCCGACCTCGCGCCGGCTGCTCAATCCCCACACCTACAAGGTCAGCGTCAGCGAGCGGACGCTCGAGCTGCGCCGTCGCCTGCGCGAGGCGCACGAGCGCGGAATCGGAGACGAGACCTACGAGATCGTGCTCGGCTACCGCAGGGCCCCCGGGCGCAAGCGCGCGCCCTTCGTCATGATCTACGACTTCGTCGGTTTCGACGCGATGTCGCGCCACCCGCTCGAACAGATCGGCGTCCACCTCTGGAATCGCACCTGGGCCGGCAAGGGCTTCGGCAAGGTGAGCTACGTCGATCTGGGCCTCTTCATCGGCGAGGAGGATGACGTGCCCGAC
>VGIY01000398.1 GCA_016867695.1 Candidatus Eiseniibacteriota bacterium
GAGCAGCTCGGTGCGCGTCCCCCGGGCGCGCAGGACCTGATCGAGCGCCAGCAGGCAGCCGATCCCGTCGCCGTCCGGGCACTCGTGCGTGGTCAGGAGCACGCCGCGCGCCCGGCGCATCTGTTCCACCAGCGACTCGAACACCGGTCGACCTCCGCTCCCGACGCCGCGGCGGCGGGACGCTCGCGAGGATCGGGGGACTCTAGCCGCCGCGGGGGGCTCCGTCAACGCAGGAGGACGAAGGGGCGTACCCAGGCGCCCTCCGCGCAGCGGACGCGCAGCAGGTAGCGCCCGCTCGGCAGCGACGCGCGCGCGGCCGGCCCGCCCCAGACGAGCTGTCTCGTTCCCGCCGGCGCGGGGCGCTGCCAGGCTCCGAGTAGACGCCGCCCCGCCGCGTCGAGGACCTCGGCGAACCAGGGCTCGCGTTGGGCCCCGGCGAGCTCGACGCGCAGCGGCCAGGGAGAGGGCGAGAGCGCGGTCACGAGCGGCCGCGGACCCATGGCGCCGGTCTCGATGTCGGGCAGGCGCAGGAGTCCCCAGGCGCTGGCGTGAGGGTCGGCGAAGGTGTCGGGGTCGGCGGCGGCCGCGAGCAGGCGGCGGGTCTCCTCGGACGACCAGCGGAAGTCGAAGAGGCCCCCGACGGGCGACGAGGCGATCATGAGCGCCGCGGCCCCGGCGGCGTGCGGCGCCGATGCGGAGGTGCCGGCGAACAGCGACTCGGGCCAGGCGCCCAGGCTGGTGGCCGTGCGCACGCGGTTGGGGCCGCAGACCTCCGGCTTCGCGCGCCCGTCGACGGTCGGCCCCCGGGAGCTGAAGTCCTCGAGCCGCCCGTCGCCAACCCGGTAGGCTCCCGCGGCGAGCACGCGGGCCCCGTCGGCGGGGATGAGCAGGCTGCCCGAGGCGGTCGCGTGCTCGCCCAGGGTCTCCGGCGCGTCGAGGCGGAAGAGGCGCAGGTGGGCCGCCTCGGTTCCCGCGGTGCGGCGGACGGCGATGTCGAGGCGCGTGCCGGGGCGCCGGGCGTGGGCCAGCGCCCGGTAGGCGTAGCGGGGAGGCCGATAGAAGGGCTCCGTGCCGGCGACGAGCTCCCCGTTCTCGCGGATCTCGATGTCGAAGGCGAGATCGGTCGAGTAGGGCCAGCGGTCCCAGGTCAGCACCAGCGTGAAGGTCCGCCCCCCCGCGGCGACGGCGTAGCTGATCGTCTCGTCCCCGGCCGCGTCGAACTCGTGCAGCCCGTCGCCGTCGGCGTCGGTGAAGAGGCCGCCGTAGAAGTCGAGCGCCTGGTTGCCGGCGGCGTTGACCCAGAGGATCCCGGCCGCCTCCGCCTCGGCGACGATGTCGTGGATCGGGCCGGTGCCGTCGCCCCCGCCCTCGAACCAGCCGACCGAGTGGGAGATGACGGCCACGCCCTCGTCGCGCAGCCAGCGGACCGCGGCCTGGAGGTCGACCGAGCTGTAGGCGTTGGCCAGGTAGAGCCCCGCCCCCGGGGCCACGTCGTGGATCACCTCGGCGCAGGCGGTGCCATGGTCGATGCCGCCGCCGGTCAGGTCGCCGCGGCCCTGCGGGCTGTTGAAGAAGGAGCGAGTGACCGTGTCGGCCGGCAGCTCGGTGCCGAGGAGACCGGCGAGACCGGCGAAGCCCTGGTCGATGACGCCGATGCGCACCCCGGCGCCGTCGATGCCCCGCCGGGGGTAGGGCGCGGCGCCGATCGAGGCGACGCCCTCGCTGACGACCGCCCCCAGGGTGATCCCGACCGCCGGCCGCCGGGCGTGGAAGAGGCCCGGCACCGCGGCGAGCAGCGGCAGCTCGTCGATCGCCAGCGTCACCTGCGCCCGCGCCCCCGCCGAGCCCTCCCAGTCGAGGCTCGGCACGCGCCGGAGGCATTCGGGGCGCAGCGTCTCGGCCGAGCCGGCGCCCGGCCCGACATCGAGCTGCAGGCGCACGCGCCCCAGTTCGAGCAGCAGCGGGTCGACCGCGTAGAAGGGGCGACCCTCCTCGGCCAGCTGGGCGGCGATCGGCGCGGCCTCCTCTGGAGATCCGGGGTGGGAGGCGAGCAGCCGTTCGCACCAGGGCTCGAGGACGCCCGCCTCGGTGGCCGGGGCGGTGGCGGCGGGCGCAGCAGCGACGATGGCGACGGCGAGCGCGACGACGGCGGCGGCTGCGCGCGAGGAGAGAGCGGGCCGCCGCCGCGTGCCGCGCGGGGTGCCGCGCGCGAGCGGCGGCGGGTGGAGCGCCCGCGGCGTCGAGCGGGCGTGTCGCTTGGCGCGAGGGCTCGGCGACCTGCGCCGGCGAGCGAGGGGTTTCGTCTCCATCCCGTGACTCCCTGACGCTGGTTACGGCGCGGCTCGCGCCGGGCGGGGCGTCCATCCCAGGCGCAGCGCGATCCATCCCGCGTCGAGCGGCTCCGCCTGCGCGGGGTTGGTTCCGATCGCGCGTCGCTGCGCGTCGACCCAGAGGATCTCGCCGCCGGCGGCGAGGACCCCCGCGCGGCCGAGTTCGTGGCGCACCTCGGCGAGGAGCCCGGCGGCGAACCAGATGTCCGTGCCCTGGCGGGAGGCGTTCAACCCCGCCGCGGGAACCGCGGCCCTCCAGCGCTCGCGGCACCAGAGGCCGCCGAGCGCCGGCCCGGCGCTCAGGCGCCAACGCGGGGCGATGCGCAGCCCGACCGGCAGCTCGAGCGTCAGGGGCAGAAGGATGATCCGCGTCTCCGCCCCGGCGATGAAGGGCGCCGCCTCGAGCTGTCTGCGGTCCCAGGCGCAGCGCGCCGACAGGGCCGGCTCGAGGGACCGCCAGGAGGTCAAGCCGAGCCGCAGCCCAAGGATCGGCGCCGGCCCGTAGTGGGCGTCCAGGCGCGGGTCGCGGAAGGCGAGGCGGCCGGCAGCCAGCTCGAGCGCAGCCTGTGCCGGTAGGGGGGCGATCCAGAGGGGAAGCGCGGCGAGCAGCAGGCGCCGCGTCGAGATACGAGGAAGACGGGCGCGGCTCGGGCGCCTGCGGTC
>VGIY01000399.1 GCA_016867695.1 Candidatus Eiseniibacteriota bacterium
GCCCGAAACCGCCGTCCCCGTCACCCTCCCGGCCTCGCTCCACCCCCTCGCGCCCTCCGGCGACATCGGCCCCCCGACGACCACCCTCTCCATGCGCAACGGCACCGGCGCCATCCTCCTCGGCGCGCGCTGAGATCCGAGCGCAGTCCGCCCCGGCGCCGACGCCGCGGCCCCCCCCGAGTGGCGGATCCCGGCCCATTCGTCCGCCCGCGGCTCTTGCAGAGATCCCGCCCGGGATTGCAGTGTGCGGCGCCCCCGCCCCCGCTGGGCCGCGCGAAGCTCCTTACGGCCGACTCGCCCCGCCGCTGATCCTCCGTCGGCATCGCCGGTTGCGCTCTCGCTCTCCCACCAGCCCAGGTTGGCCCGCCTCTTGCGCGGCGATCCCCGCGCGGGGTGCTGCCCTGCGGCCCCCGCTCTCCGCGCGACGACCTTGGTCGGCAGGCGATCCGCGCCCGATCTCGGCTTCGCGCACCTCCTTCAACTCCGCGCAAGAGGTCCCGCATGGTGCTCGAGAGGCGGCGCACACTGGACGAGAAGAGGCTTCCGGCGCGGTCACTGACGGCGGCGCGCTCCAACCGGCTCGCGGCGGCCCTGCGGGGTGCGGCACAGGCGCGGGCGGCGGCCCTGCGGGGCGCGGCACAGGCGCGGGCGGCGGCCCTGCGGGGCGCGCTGCTTCTGGGCGCGGCGGCGGGGATCGGTCTGGGGCCGGCGCCCGCGGCCTTCGCCCAGGCGGATCTGCACCACGCGCTGGTCTACTACACCGGCGCCATCGGCCCCGGCCCACAGGTCAACAGCCTCGTCGCCGAGCGCTACTCGGTCGGCATCACCGGCCTGGAGATCGCCCAGAACGCCCGCTCCATCAAGGACCAGAATCCCGACTTCCAGTGGTTCGTCTACAACTCGGGCACCGACAACTACCTGCAGAGCGAGGAAGACCTGCTCCTGGCCGCGCTCGCCGCCCAGCGCGGCGTCGACGTCGAGATCGCCTACATCCACTTCTACGACGACACCCGCCTGACCCTCCAGGGCCAGACCGTCTTCATCCCCGGCTGGGGCGGCGGCAGCGCGGCCACCATGGCCGAGGCGCGCGTGCCCGTCTACTTCTCCAACCTGAGCCGCCGCGTGGCGAACTTCTCCACCCCGGTCGCCCGCCAGATCCACAAGGAGGCCTTCCTCGCCCTCTCCGTCGACCGCACCTTCGCCGGCACCACGCTCCATCCCGACGGCATCTTCCTCGACAACTCCGCCCACCAGCTCTACAACACCGGCCAGATCCTCGAAGGCGGCCGCGTCCTGGAAGTGCCCGGCATGCCGCTCATCGGCAGCTCGGCCTTCCAGACCTGGCACTGGGAGACCGGCTTCGGCCCCTTCCTCACCGCGCTCAAGGACACCCTCGAAACCTCCGCCTCCTGGTCGGCCGACGGCAAGCGCAAGTTCCTGATGAACAACGTCGCCAACGTCTGGAGCGACTCCTACGTCTCCAGGGACGTGGCCGACATCCTCTTCATGGAGTTCCAGTACGATCCCGTGCGCAATCCCGACTCCGACACCGTCCAGCGCGCCTGGGATCGGGACCGCCTCGCCGCCGCCGCGGGCATCCGCTCCTTCTACGCCCCGGCGATGAAGCGCACCGCGCCCCCCTACCCGGGCGAGATCACCTACGGCGAGGCGCTGCTCGGCAGTCTCGCCTGGCACCTGACCACGCGCACCGAGCAGTCGCTGCTCTTCCTCTTCGGCACCTCCAACCCGGCGGCCGCCGGCTGGGACACGCTCACCTGGCGCGGCTGCGTCGACGTCGTCGAGGACCAGCTCGGCGCCGTCGCCGGAGACCCCTACATCTTCACCCAGGGCACCGACCCGACCGGCAAGAACTACAAGGTCTGGGCGCGTCCCTACGACAACGGCCTCGTCCTCCTGCGCAACCGCGGCCGCTGGGACGAGGGCATCGAGCCCGAAACCGCCGTCCCCGTCACCCTCCCGGCCTCGCTCCACCCCCTCGCGCCCTCCGGCGACATCGGCCCCCCGACGACCACCCTCTCCATGCGCAACGGCACCGGCGCCATCCTCCTCGGCGTCCCGCGGAGCCCGCCGGATCAGCCCCCCGCCGCCGATTTCAGCGGCAATCCCAGATCGGGCGCCGCGCCTCTCACCGTCGGCTTCACCGATCAGTCGACGAACAGCCCGACCTCGTGGGCCTGGGACTTCGGCGACGGCGCGACCTCGACCAGCCGCAACCCCGCGCACATCTACAGCGCGGCGGGCAGCTACACCGTTTCGCTCACCGCCGCCAACGCGATCGGCGCCGACACGGAAACCAAGATCGCCTTCATCACGGTCACCGACCCGCCGCCGCCCGCGCCCGTGGCGGAGTTCGCCGGAAGCCCCCGGTCGGGCACCGCGCCCATGGCGGTCTCCTTCACCGATCAGTCGACGAACAGCCCGACCTCGTGGGCTTGGAGCTTCGGCGACGGAGCGACCTCGACCGGCCGCAACCCGGTGCACATCTTCGCCACCGCCGGCACCTACACCGTCTCGCTCACCGCGACCAACGCCTCCGGCGCCGACACCGAGATCAAGGCCGGCTACATCACGGTCGGGGCGCCGCCGCCCCCCCCGGCGCCCGTGGCCGACTTCAGCGCCAGCCCGGTCTCGGGCGAGGCGCCGCTGACGGTCGGGTTCGTCGACGCGTCCACGAACAGCCCGACCTCCTGGGCCTGGGACTTCGGCGACGGCGCGACCTCCGCCAGCCGAAACCCCGCGCACACCTATTCCGAAGCAGGCGCCTACACCGTCTCGCTCACCGCGACCAACGCCTCCGGCGCCGACACCGAGACCAAGGTCGACTTCATCACCGTCGCCGATCCGGCTCCACCGCCGCCTCCGCCACCGCCCCCTCCGCCTCCGGCCCCGATCGCCGAGTTCGGCGCCAGCCCCGTCTCGGGCGAGGCGCCGCTCGAGGTCGTCTTCACCGACCTCTCCACCGGCGAGC
>VGIY01000400.1 GCA_016867695.1 Candidatus Eiseniibacteriota bacterium
CGCCTGTACCTCCCGCTCTGGCAGGCGACCATCCCTTACTGGTTCATCGCCGACGGCCGGCGGGTGATCGTGATCGCAAAGATCAACACGAACTATGAGATGGCCTACCTGGGCCTCCTCGACCCGTACTTCTCCCCCGAGCAGTGGCCCTATCCTCTCGCCCTGGGCGGAACCCTGGCGTTGGGCGAGACCCCCGTCGCCTTGTCGAGCACGTTGTATCGCTGGTCCGAGGCGAGCGACAAGCACCGCATGGCAACCCACTCCGACACCTTGAGCAACACGCCCCCGAGCCTCAAGCCCGAGGATGCCCAGCTCCGAGCGCGCAATTTGGACGGCACCTGGCTTCCCTTCGCGGCCTACCGGAACGACAGCCCAACGTCCACACCCCAGAGCTACGAGAGCATCGTCTGGCCCTACCGCGGCGGGATGAGCCTCCTCGATCTCAACCTCGACGGCTCGCGCACACTCTGGCCCGTAATGATGAACGCGACTGGGCCGAACACGATCGGGCAGCTCCGTGGCGTCGCCGCGGTTTCCGGCCAGGGACTCACCGCGGAGACGCTGATCCGGCTCGGGATCATCGACTGGATGGCCCTCCACAACATCACCCGAACCGAGCGCGACGACTTCCTCGCCGTGGCTCTGGACTGACCGATGGCCGCCAGCTACCAAACGGGAATCAGCTCCTCGCCGACGAACCTGCTTCAGACCCTTGTCACCTGGCTCACCAACCAGGGGTGGACGATGGACATGAGCCAGGCCGTCGGCGCGGGATGGCGGGCGCACCTCCACAAGTCGGGGATCTACGTGAACCTTCGCTCCGCCATGAACGAGAAGATCTGGCACAAGACATCGGGCGAGTGGGACCGAGTGCTGGGCTACGGCATCGGCCTCTACCTTGGAACGGGCCACGATGGCAGCGCGAACTGGGTCTCGCAGCCCGGCCGGCCGCTGCGGACAGATGTGCCGGCCTCCACGTCGGGATCCGGCATGAATCTCCCCGCGGGTTCGGTCGCCGGATACCACTTCTTCGATGATGGCCTGGACAACCTCATCGTCGTGGTCGAGAGGAGTCCCGGCGTCTTCGTTCACATGGGCTGGGGGCTTCGCCTCGCTGACATGGGAGCGCCGGAGGACTTCCCGTACTTCTTCGCGAGCACCCCTGCCTACCGCAACACCGATCCAGACCCGAGTCGCTCGTTCCCAGGAATCAACCAGACAGCGAGAGCTCCCTTCGCACGGCAGCCTCACGAGTACCAGTCCGATTACGAGGCGGACGCTGGCGGGTTCGTGCGAGTGGACGCCGCTACGTTCGCCGCGCGATGGGTGGGGGACTGCACGGGAGACGACGCCGAGGATGGCTATACGGGCCGATACATGGACGGGCCGCTCAACCAGAACGAATACGGCACGCAGAGCCAGCAGCAGCATCCGGATTACGCGCTCTACATCGGCCGCACCACGCAGACCGCCTTCGCCGGCGCCCTGTTGCTTCCCATGCACCTCTTCGTCCTCACGGACCCGGGCGCGCGATGGGCTCCGCTCGGTTATCCGCCGAACTTCTTCTGGTGCGAGGCCGTGGGAGCTGGCTACGCCGCGGGCGAAATCCTCCAAGTCGGGGGGCTCGACTACATGCTCTTCCCCAACTTCGCGGTCCGGAAGGCGGCGTAGATGGCCACTGGGACTCTCGCCGGCGGTTGGCTCCCCGTGCCCACCGGCCCCGACGCCTCGATCGACCTGATCGAGGCCGCACTGCCACTTCCGCTCGACGACGCCTCCGTGGTCGCGCCGCTCGCGTTCGAGGCGCTCTTCGACGAGCTCGCCGACCCGCGCCCCGATGCGTTCGAGTTTGACGGCAACCCAGGCCCTGTCGAGGACCTGGCAATGCTGGACCGAATCCATGTGATCCCCCGCCGGCGCGACCTCGGGGCCGTGGTCTCGGAGCAGGAGATCGAGGTCGAGGTCTGGAACGCCTTCCTCGCCCGGGCGAAGGTGCTCGATGAGATCACCGTCGAGGGCCCGGCCGGGATCGAGGTCGTCGATCACCTCGGCCAGCCGGCGCACTTCCCCGCGTCCGACTCGCAGATCTACCGCATCAAGGTCTTTGCCGAGGGCGATCCCCTGATCGACAACCTGATCACCTGGGTGTTCGTCGGCGTCGATCCGGCGGGAACGAACATCCGCATCCTCGGCTTCCGTCTCGTCCCGTTCCCCTTCCCACCGAACTGGGCGGAGCCGGTCACCGAGACCTTCGGTTACATGACTGACGTGCTGGTCTCGTTTCGAGGGATGGAGCAACGCGTCCAGCTCCGCGCGGTCCCGGTGGGGACGATCGCCTACTCGACGCTCCTGAACGAGCTCCGCGACGCCCAGATGGCTGGCGCGATCCTCTTTGGCAACCAGGCCCGTTCCTTCGGCATCGCGCGGTGGCAGTTTCAGGTCGCGCTCCTCCAGGACGCCGCGGTCGACGACCTCGAGGTCTTCTGCGAGACGGCGCACATCCCATTCGAGCCCGGCGGCCTGGTCATCCTCTGGTCAGATCCCTACAGCTGGGAGGTGCAAACGATCGAGAGCGTCCTGGCAGACCGGATCGTCCTCACTCTCGGCCTGCGTAGCTCCTGGACGGCCGGCGTGACCGCCGTGCTCCCCCTCGTCGTGGGCCGGCTTTCGCCGGACGAGGCGTTCACGTGGGAGTCGCTCATGGTCGCCTCCACCGCTCTCGTCTTCGACATCGACGGGTTCAGGCCATGACCTTCCTCGACTACGACGTCCTGGAGCTCAACTACAACCGCGTCGGCTCCGTCGAGGAGCGGCTCCGGAGGAAGTTCGTGCTGCTGGATTCCAAGACCGGCAAGCGCGTCGCCGACGAGCAGGCCCCCGCGCCGGCGGCAGCTCGGCCCTTCACGTGGACAGCACTCGGGCGCGCGGAGATTGCGGCGATGCGCGCCTTCCTCGACGCCCGTGTGGGGCGCGCCGTGCCGTTCTGG
>VGIY01000401.1 GCA_016867695.1 Candidatus Eiseniibacteriota bacterium
ATGATGGCCGTGCCTTCGTTTCCCGAGAAGGGCCCCGTGTTGACGAGAAAGAACATCGACACCGTCGGCTCCTCGATCTCGAGAGGCTTGAGCGCCCCCGCGGGATCGTCGATAATCGAGAAGGTGTCCCCGATGCCGATCTCGGCCGGTCCCGCGAGCCACACGATATCGCCGGCGCTGATCTTGTCCGCCTCGACCCGCTCCAGCCCGCGCGTCACCCAGAAGTGCACGCCGCGCTCCTTCGTCGAGCCGGTCACGTCCCAGCCGGCGGCCTGATCGCCGGGATTCTTCCAGCGCGTGATGAACTGCGTGAATTCCTCTCCCTTGTGGAGCGTGCCGCGCAGCACGCGGCCACAGCCGA
The DNA here is from genome assembly GCA_016867695.1 of Candidatus Eiseniibacteriota bacterium. Taxonomy (GTDB): domain Bacteria; phylum Eisenbacteria; class RBG-16-71-46; order CAIMUX01; family WJJG01; genus VGIY01. The sequence goes on from VGIY01000401.1 coordinate 362, forward strand.
TCTGCCCGACGTAATCGCTCCAGGCGAGCGTGCTGACCTGCATGAGAAACGGACCCTTCCGGTCGACCTTCGGAGGCGTGACTCTCTCGACGATCGTTTCGAAAAGAGCGTCCATCCCTTCATGCGCGTCTTTCGCCAGGTCCCGCACGAGCCAGCCGTCGAGGCCGGAGCCGTACAGGACCGAAAAATGCGCCTGCTCCTCCGTCGCGCCCAGATCGATGAAGAGATCGAACGTCTTGTTCAGCGTGTGATTGGGGCGGGCGTTCGGGCGATCGACCTTGTTGACGACGACGATGGGGCGCAGGCCGAGTCGAAGCGAGCGCATGAGCACGTACCGGGTCTGCGGCATCGGCCCTTCGTTCGCGTCGACCAGGAGGAGAACCGAATCGACCATCGAGAGCACCCGCTCCACCTCGCCGGAGAAATCGGCGTGGCCGGGCGTGTCGATGATATTGATGAGATAGCCGTTCCAGTCGACCATGCAGTGCTTGGCCCTGATCGTGATGCCGCGCTCCCGCTCGAGGTCGTTGTTGTCCATGAGCCGTTCGGTGACCTGCTCGTTGCTCCGGAAGGTCCGGGCGGCGCGGAAGATGGAATCGATCAGGGTCGTCTTCCCGTGATCGATGTGGGCGATGATGGCCACGTTGCGGATGTGGTTGACTGTCGGCATATGACAATTTCCTCAATAAAGGGAAAGCGGGCCTGGAAGTCCGCAGCCCGCGTCGGTGTAGGCACGCAGGAAGATAGTGCGCGGGGGCGAGATTCGCAAGTTCTATTGACTTCTGCGCAATGAATGCAATAGCATGAAGCCTCCACAAGGAGGTGCTCATGCGGTTGCCTGGATCGGCCAGGGCGTTGGAAGCTCGCCGGCGAAGGGCCCTGGAGCTTGTCGAGCAGGGGCTGTCGTTGAACGCTGCGGCGCGCGTCCTTGGCTGCGCGCCCAGTTCGGTGATGCGTTGGATGGAAGCCCATCGGCGCCACGGTGAGGCCGGACTGAAGGTCCGCTCGGCGCCCGGGCGACCCCGTCGGCTCACGGCGCAGCAGGAAGCCCGGTTGCTGCGCGAGCTGTTGCGAGGCCCGGCCGCGCACGGCTACGGCACGGATCTGTGGACCACGCAGCGGATCGCCGAGGTGATCGAACGCAAGTTCGGCGTGCGCTATCACCGGGATCATGTCGGCCGACTCCTGGGGCGCTGCGGCTGGAGCCCGCAGAAGCCGACCCGCCTTGCCCGAGAACGGGACGAGGCGGCCATCGCGCGCTGGAAGCGAACCCGCTGGCCGCGGGTAAAAAGGGGGCTCTGCGGCTGGGGGCCCACATCGTCTTCGTAGACGAGTCGGGCTTCATGCTCACACCCACCGTGGCACGCACCTGGGCACCGCGCGGCCAGACGCCGCGGCTGTGTCACTCCCAGCGCCACGACCGCATCTCGGTGATCTCGGGGATCTCGGTCAGCCCCCAGCGCCGTCACGTGGGTCTGTACTGGCACTGGCACCACCACAACATCCGTGAACGCGAAGCGGTCGCGTTCCTGCGTCACCTGCTGCGCCACCTCCGCGGGCCGGTGGTCTTGGTCTGGGACAACCTCGGCGTGCATCGCGGCAAACTCGTTCGGCAGTTGTGTCGCCGGGTGCCGCGGCTGCACCTCGAGTTCCTGCCCGCCTATGCGCCCGAACTCAACCCCGACGAGGGCGTCTGGCGTCAGACGAAGCACCGCCTCGCAAACAACTGCCCCACTGACCGCTTCGATCTCGCCGTGGGCCTCGTCAACGAGCTCGAGGCGCTGCGCTGTTCCCCGTCGCGCCTGTGGAGCTGCATCTCGCACTCGGGCCTCACGCTTTGACATGTCTATATATTGCATTACTTATGCAGCTCTCAATAATTCAGTCAAGCGGTTCTGTCCCTCCCGAAGACTCGTAGATGAAGCGATTATGTGACCTGCGATCTTCATCCGGCAGACTCCCTTCTCATAGCTCGGACAGCCTAGGACACGCAGCTGGGAGTCACTCGTGCCGACAGCTTCATTCCTACGCGCAGCGGGCGCCTTCGTCCACAGCCTCTTCCGATCCCGGCTCTCGATGCAGGTCGAGATCCTCGCGCTCCGGCACCAACTCGCCGTCTACCAGCGAACCGCCGCCCGGCCGAAGCTCCGGCCAGCGGATCGAATCCTCTGGGCCTGGCTCTCCCGAGCCTGGTCCGGCTGGCGTGAGGCGCTGGTGATCGTCAAGCCGGAGACGGTCATCGTTTGGAGACGGAGGAAGTTCCGACAGCACTGGGCACGGCTCTGCCGGTCGGGAAAGCCCGGCAGACCCAGCATCCCTCGCGAGGTCCGCGATCTCATCCGACGCGTGTCCTCGGCGAACCCCCTCTGGGGCGCACCCAGGATCGTCGGCGAACTCGCCAAGATCGGGATCCACCTCCCAAGGTCCACGGTGGCGAAGTACATGATCCGCCATCGGAGACCGCCATCCGCGACCTGGCGGACCTTCCTCAAGAACCACGTCCGGGACATCGTCGCCGTCGACTTCTTTGTCGTCCCGACCGTCCGCAACCAAGTCCTCTTCGTCTTCCTCGTCCTCGCCCACGAACGGCGGCGCGTCCTCACCGACTACTTCGAGTACTCCCAC
>VGIY01000402.1 GCA_016867695.1 Candidatus Eiseniibacteriota bacterium
GCTCGCTCTAGGCCCGCCCCGCATCCGCGCGCCCGCGCGGTCCCCAGATCTCCCACAGCCCGCGAGCCAGCCCGATCACCGGCGCGGCGATCAGGAAGCCGATCACTCCGAACACGGCGGATAGCGACAGCATGGCCAGCAGCAGGACGACCGGCTTGACCCCCAGCTGACGGCCGACGATGCGCGGGCTGAGAACGTGCTGTTCGAGGAGCTGCGTGGCCAGCAGCACCAGCCAGACCTTGAGCAGCATCTGCAGCGGCGCGGGCGTGAACAGCGCGGAGAGCGTCGCCAGCACGGCGCTCACCCAGAAGCCGAGCACGGGCACGAGATTGAGCACGCCGGTGAGGAAGCCGAGCAGCAGCGCATAGGGCAGTCCGATGATCAGGTAGCCGCCCGTGGTGAGCACGGCGACCGCCGCGGCGACGAGCAGCTGCCCCTTCAGCCAGGCCCCCACGGAGGACTGGAGCCGATCGGCGAGCAGCGCGAGCCTCGGCGTCCAAGATGGCGGCACGTGGGGCCCCAGCAACTCGCGCAGTCTGGGGAAGTCGACCAGGATGTAGAAGGTCAGGATCGGCGTGAGCAGCAGGAACCAGACGAGCTGCAGCGCCAGACCGATGCCGCGGCCGACCTGCACGACGCCCGAGAAGGCGCCCTGGATGAGCTTCTGCGCGTGCGGCAGCAGGTCGGGGAGGTCGCGCGGGAGCGCGCTCAGGCCTTCGGTCTGGGGCAGGCGCGCCACGAGCGGCTCCGCCCAGGCGACGAACTGCGCGTAGAGCTTCGGCAAGTGCCCGATGAGCGCGCGCCCCTGGTCGACGAGCACGGGCAGGAGGAGCAGCCCGGCGGCGAGCAGGAGACCCAGAAGCGGGAGCATCACGACGAGCGCGGCCAGCCCGCGCGGCCAGCGGTGGCGGCAGAGCCGGCCGACAGCCGGATCGAGCAGGAAGGCGAAGGCGAGAGCGGCCAGCGCCGGGTAGACGATCGACCGCGCCTGGGCGAGCAGCCAGATCGCGAAGAGCAGCCAGGCGACCTGCAGGAGGCGGCGCACGGCGGGCCGCTGGCGATGGGGCCAGAGCAGAAACGAGAGGCCGCCCGTGGCCGCGACCGGGCCGAGCACCGTGCGCATCGACCAGAGGGCGGCGCCCAGGAGCAGTCCCGAGGCGAGGATGACGAGCCACGGCGAGCGCTGGTCCATGCGAGTGTCCTCATCCAGGCCGACCCGGCGGTCACGCGGGCGACCGCGGCGGGGAGCCTCCCGGCGCCGCGGCCCGATGCCGCCGGCCGGCGCGCTACCGTAGCACGGCGTGCCGGGGCCGGGAAGCGGGGGAGAAGCGGCTTCGGCGCCCCCTGATGCGCGCCTGCGCATCCCGGAACGGACCGGTCGCCGCAGTCCCGAAAGGACAACCGGCGGCATGCCCTAACGGACAAGCCGCGGCACGGCCGGGCTGGGCGGGGCGATGCCTCCGCGGGAGACTAGCCCCCGCAACATGCTGCCGATCAGCGGACTGGCACGGAGACGCGCTCCCGAGCCGGACGGAAGCTCTCCCGGCATGCGGCTTGCATCCCCACGGCGCGTGTGCGGGCGCGCGCTCCTGGCGCGCCGGAGTCCACAACCCCGGGAGCGGGGCCGCTCGCGCCGGGGGCGCGTTACGAGACGGGAGGTGGAGCATGTCGTCCGGCGGAGGTTCCAGGCCGCGGTTCCGGTTCGCTCTCCTGATCGCGATCATCCTGGCGGCGCCGGCGCCGCGCGCGGCCGACATCAGCGAGGAGCTCGCGGCCGCGCGGCGCGCCGGAGACAAGGAGGCCGTCGCCGCCATCGAGCGGTCGATCGGCGTCTCCCTCGAGGTCGCGGGGCGCCCGGACGAGACGCCCTACGCCTGGGGCTTCGCCGCTGAGCCGCCGGCCGCGCGCGGCCGCTGGGGCCTGGACGTGCTCGTCGCGGACCGGGAGGACGTGGAGGGGCGCCTGCAGATGGCCTCGACGCAGGCGGGCCACTTCTACATCGCCGTCGAGAGCATGGAGTCGGGCAACAACTGCCTGAACGTGTACAAGTCCGCCGACGGCGGAGCCACATGGTCCCGCTGGTTCTGGATCTGCCCTCCGGCCGGCAACATCGTCGAGCCGACCATCGCCGTGCCGGAGGCCGCCGAGGACTACGTCTTCGTCGGCTTCATCCACCAGTTCGAGAACAAGGTCGCCCGGATCAGAACGTCCACCGGCGAGGTCGCCGTGACCGCGCTGGGGACGGCCGACGGCATCGTCGCGCCGCGCATGATCACCGACAACCTGGAGTACGCCTCCTACTACGTCTACGCGCTGACGGACGGCTATCGGCTCTACCGCTCGGTCGATCGCGGGGAGTCATGGACGCTGATGCCGGTGCCCGCCTGGGGGTTCGTCGGGGAACCCCTCTCGGCCGACCTGGCCTACGCCGACGGCCACCTCTACGCCCTGCGCAGCCTCCGCATCGGGCTGCGCGATGCCTGGCGTTCCGTCCTCTACTCCGAGATCTCCCGCAGCGACACCGACGGCGCTTCCTGGAACCCCGCGCGCGAGATCGGCGAGTGCTACGCGGCTCGCGTGGCGGCGCAGCGCGGCACCGGCCGGCTCGTCGCCGTCTTCAACGAGAGCCTCGGCGGGCCCGGGGAGGTCTGGTACGCGATCAGCTTCGATCTGGGGAACACCTGGGGCAGCGGGGGGCACATCTTCCAGGAAGACGGCGTCTCGGCCTACGCCCCCGACATCGAGGCGGGCCCGGGCGAGATGGACGACTTCCACTGCGTCTTCCTGACCGCGGCCGCCGACAGCGTCCACGTCCGCTATCGCGCAACGGAGGGGGGCCTGGCCTGGATCTGGAACGCTGAAGCCCGCCAGGTCAACGACACGCCCGACGCCGCCCACTACTCCCCTTCCGTCGCCTTCGACTGGGCGCGCGGCGGCGCGGGCGTGGCCTGGTCGGACACGCGCACGCCCACCTCGGCACCTTCT